>JBAXJZ010000203.1:0-7515 GCA_037137595.1 Burkholderiales bacterium
CACTGGCCAAGGGGGCCAGCCCGGAAGAATGCGGCCGGGCCCGCCGGGAGGCGGGGCGCTCGCGCTCACCGGAGGTCTCCGGGCGTGGCGGCGAGCAGCCGCTCGACGCCGGCCGCGTCGCCGCGTTCGGCCGGCACCCCCCGGAGCGCGCCGCGCAGGTCGTCCTGCGGATAGAGCGACAGCATCACCGGCTCGCCGCGCCAGATCATCGTCAGCGCCTCGACGTCGCCCCGGCCGCCGTCGCCGCGGAAGTGCGGCACCTCGCCGACCTCGAAGTCCAGGCCGTCGTTGAGCAGGCGGATCTCGACGTCCTTGACGTCATCGACGAAGAGTTGGAGGTGGATCGGCGCATGTTCGGAGACGATGCCCTTCCAGACGGCACCGGTCAGGTGCGGCCGGCAGTCGGCGAGCTCGTGCATCAGGGCCAGCGCCACGGCGCGCATCCGGGCGACGCGGGCGGGATGGTCGTCGTCGAACAGCGCGAGGTGCTCGCGCAGCGCCTCGTCGATCTCGGCGTTGTCCGGCATCGCGCCGCGCGGCACCGAGCCGCCGTCGAGCAGCTGCTGGACCGCCTTGCGCTTGGCGCTGCCGTAGTCGAGGCCGCCCTCGGCGACCCAGCGCGCGGCCTCGGCGGCGAGCTCGCGGCGCAGCGGGTCGGCCGCGGGGGGCGGCGCGACGGTGCCGGGCGGACGCGGGATCGCGTCGTCGGGGACGGGGAGGGTGTGGTCGGACATCGGGCCGCGGTCCGGGCAGGCCGGTCGCCGGAGGGCGCCGGACGGAGGGCGACCCAGTGTATCCGATCGGTAGAATCCCCTGATGCACCTCCACATCCTCGGCATCTGCGGGACCTTCATGGGCGGCCTGGCCGCGATCGCCCGCGAGGCGGGGCACCGGGTCACCGGGTGCGACGCCAACGTCTATCCGCCGATGAGCGATCAGCTGCGCGCACTCGGCATCGAGCTGATCGAGGGCTTCGACGCCGCGCAGCTCGACCTGCGCCCCGACGTCTGGGTGGTGGGCAACGTGGTGTCGCGGGGCAACCCGCTGATGGAGGCGATCCTCGACGCGCGCCTGCCCTACACCAGCGGCCCGCAGTGGCTGTCCGACCACGTGCTCGCCGGCCGACGGGTGCTGGCGGTGGCCGGCACGCACGGCAAGACCACGACCTCGTCGCTGCTCGCGTGGATCCTGGAGGCCTGCGGCCGCGCACCGGGCTTCCTGATCGGCGGCGTGCCGGTGGACTTCCCGTTCTCGGCGCGGCTCGCCGAGCCGGACGCGCCGTTCGTGATCGAGGCCGACGAATACGACACCGCGTTCTTCGACAAGCGCTCGAAGTTCCTCCATTACCGGCCGACGACCGCGATCCTGAACAACCTCGAATACGATCACGCCGACATCTTTCCGGATCTGGCGGCGATCGAGACGCAATTCCACCATCTCGTCCGTACCGTGCCGCGAGGCGGCCGGCTGGTGGTGAACGGTGCGCAGGCCTCGCTCGAGCGGGTGCTGGCGAGGGGATGCTGGAGTGAACGCGTGGACTTCGACACCGATGCCGGCTGGCACGAGGCGGATGTCGTCGAAGGCGCGGAGGCGACCGAGTTCGACGTGATGCGCGGCACCGGGCGGATCGGCCGCTGCCGGCTGCCGCTCGCCGGCCGGCACAACCGCTCGAACGCGATCGCCGCGATCGCGGCCGCCGAGCACGCGGGGGTCGAACCCGCCGACGCGATCGCCGCGCTCGGCCGCTTCGGCGGAGTCAAGCGCCGGCTCGAGGTCCGTGGCACGGTGGGCGGCGTCACCGTGATCGATGACTTCGCCCACCATCCGAGCGCGATCGAGACGACCATCGCCGGGCTGCGCGCGCGGATGGCGTCGGGCGGGCGGATCCTCGCGGTGGTCGAACCGCGGTCGAACACGATGAAGCTCGGTGCGATGAAGGCGCTGCTGCCGGGCAGCCTGTCGGGCGCCGAGCGCACCTACTGCTTCGCCGGCGGGCTCGGCTGGGACGCGGCGGAGGCGCTGGCGCCGCTCGGCGACCGGGCGACGGTCTTCGCCGCGCTCGACGAGCTGGTCGCGGCGGTGGTCCGCGACGCCCGGGCCGGCGACCGGGTGCTGGTGATGAGCAACGGCGGTTTCGGCGGCGTCCACGGACGGCTGCTGGCTGCGCTTGCGGCTCGATCCTGATGCGAACGACGGCGATGATCGTCTATCTGCACGGCTTCCGGTCGTCTCCCGCGTCGTTCAAGGCACGGATGATCGGTGAGCGGATGGCCGCGCTGGGCCGGGCCGCGGACTATGTCTGCCCGGCGCTTCCGGTATCGCCGCGGGCGGCGATCGAGCTCATCGAGTCGAGCGTCCGGCTCGGCCCCGAGGACACCCTGATCGGCAGCTCGCTCGGCGGCTGCTACGCGACGCACCTGGCCGAGCGGCACGGCTGTCGCGCGGTGCTGCTGAATCCGGCCACCCGGCCGGCGGCGGGGCTCGCCCGCTACCTCGGGCCGCAGACGATGTTCCACGACCCGTCGGTGAGCTTCGAGCTGCGGCCTTCGCACCTCGACGAGCTCCGGGCGATCGAGGTGGCCGCGATCACGCGGCCCGAGCGCTACCTCCTGGTGGCCGCCACCGGCGACGAGCTGCTCGACTGGCGGGAGATGGTCGCGGCCTACCCCGGCGCGCGGCAGCTCGTGATCCAGGGCAGCGACCACGGACTGTCGGACTTCGGCGACCACCTCGATGTGGTGCTGGCGTTCGCCGGCGTGCCGATGCCCGCCTGACGCGGCCGGCCCGGCCGAAGTCAGCCCTCGCTCGCCTTCTCCGGCGCCGACCCTCGCACCAGCCGACCCGGTGTCGCTCCGGTCGGCACGTCGTCGCGCAGCGTCTCCACGCCGGCGACGAAGGTGTGCCGGTAGCCGCTCGCCGACTGCAGGAAGCGCCGCCCGCCCGCGGGCAGGTCGTGCTCGATCCGCGGCCGGTGCAGCGCGAGCCGCGTCGCGTCGATCAGGTTCAGGTCCGCGCGCAGTCCGGGCCGCACCGCGCCGCGGTCGGAGAGCCCGTAGGCGCGCGCGCTGTCCAGCGTCTGCTTGCGCACCAGCCGTTCGATCGGGATCCGCGGGCCGCGCCGGCGGTCGCGGGCCCAGTGGGTGAGCAGGAAGGTCGGGCCGCTGCCGTCGCAGATCGTGCCGACGTGCGCGCCGCCATCGCCCACGCCCATCACGGTCGCGTCGTCCTCCAGCATCGTGCGGACCACCTCGAGGTCGCCGCCGGTGTAGTTCTCGAACGGGTGCAGCAGCAGTCCGCGGCCGTCGTCCTCGAGCAGCACGTCGAGCGCCACCGCCCAGACCGAGCGGCCCTCGGCCCGCGCGCGGACCGCGATCGCGTCCTGCGGGCCGGGTTCGTAGTCGGGCGTCGGGCCCATCACGAAGGCGCGCTCGAGCATCCCGCCGATCATCCGCGTCTGGCGGTCCTCCGGCCGCTCGTCGACCAGGCGCGCGCGCAGCGCCGCATCGGCGCGGATCCGCGCGACGCGCTCGGCGAGCGGCAGTGCCTCGAGCGACTGCCACGCCGGGTGGCGCCCGAACGGGTTCAGCGTCGCCTCCAGCCCGATCAGCACGCCGATCGCGCGGCTGCCCACCTGACCGTTGACGTCGAGGCCCGCTGCGCGCGCGGCGTGGATGCGGTCGAGGGTCTCGCGCCAGAGCGTGGGCGCGCGGTCGACCTGGATCAGCAGCAGCGACGTCGGCCGGCCCGATGCCCGGGTCGCGGCCGACAGCACCTCGAACTCGCCGGGACCGAAGTCGGAGTTGACCTCGAGCACGCCGCGGCCGGCGCGCCGCATCGCGCGGGCGAGGGCGAGCAGTTCCGCCTCGTCGGCCGACAGGCTGGGCGTGGGCCGGCCGTCGCGCGCACGGTGCTTGACGGTGCGCGAGGTGGACAGGCCCAGCGCGCCCGCGCGCAGCGCCTCGTCGAGCAGGCGCGCCATCTCGTCGCGCTCGCGCGGCGTGGGGCGCTCGGCGTGGTCGCCGCCGCGCTCGCCCATCACGTAGCAGCGCAGCGCGGCGTGCGGCACCTGTGCGCCGACGTCGATCGCGTGCGGCATCCGGTCGAGCGCGTCGAGGTATTCGGGGAAGCTCTCCCAGCCGAACGGGATGCCCTCGGCGAGCACGGTGCCGGGGATGTCCTCGACGCCTTCCATCAGGTTGATCAGGAAGTCGATCGCGCCGGGGCGCAGCGGCGCGAAGCCCACCCCGCAGTTGCCGAAGACCGCTGTGGTCACGCCGTGGACCGACGACGGCGCGAGCTGGGCGTCCCAGGTCGCCTGGCCGTCGTAATGGGTGTGGATGTCCACGAAACCGGGGGTGAGCAGCAGGCCGTCGGCGTCGATCTCGCGCCGGCCGCGCCCGATCGGCGTGCCGCCGCCCGCCGGGAGGGGCGCGCCGCCCGGGTCGACGTGCTCGATGCCCCCGAGCCGGACCGGTCCGCGCCGATGGACCGCGGCGATGGTCGCGCCGTCGACCGCGACGTCGGCGCGGCAGGCCGGCGCACCCGTCCCGTCGACGAGGGTCGCGCCCCGGATCACCCAATCGTGCATCGTCTTCTCCCGGCGCGCCGACCGCCGGAGAGGCGGGGCGCCGGTCCATTGTCGGTCGGCCCGCGCGGCGGCGCCTCCGACCGTTCCGCGATTTCCGGAGCGGTCCGACCTGGCCCGTTCCGTGAAGTCCTTACCCGACGCCCGGCGCCGTGCGACTAGAATGCGGCCCGTTCGCGTTTCCCGGATCCACGATCGTGCGCCTCAAGGACAAAGTCGCTCTCGTCACCGGTTCGGCCCAGGGCATCGGCCTGGCCACCGCCGTGCGCTTCGCCGCAGAAGGCGCGCGCGTCGTCGTCGCCGACCTCAATGCCGCCCGCGTCGACGCGGCGGTCACCTCCCTCCGGGCCGCGGGCGGCCGCGCGTTGGGCTGCGTGGTCGACGTCACCGACCGCACGACCATCGACGCGATGGTCGCCGGCGTGAAGGCCGAATGGGGCCGGATCGACGTGCTGATCAACAACGCCGGCATCACCAAGGACGCGCGGCTGCAGAAGATGAGCTCGGCTCAGTTCGACTCGGTGATCGCGGTCAACCTGAAGGGCGTGTTCGAGTGCACGCAGGCGGTGGCCGACACGATGGTCGCGCAGGGCTCGGGCTCGATCGTCAACGCCTCGTCGGTGGTTGGCCTCTACGGCAACTTCGGGCAGACCAACTACGCGGCGACCAAGGCCGGCGTGATCGGCTTCACCAAGACCTGGGCGCGCGAGCTCGGCCCCAAGGGCATCCGCGTCAACGCGGTCTGCCCGGGCTTCGTGCGGACCTCGATCCTCGAGACCATTCCCGACGACGTGATGGCGAAGATGGTCGCGAAGGTGCCGCTCGGCCGGCTGGGCACGGCCGAGGAGATCGCGTCGGTCTACGCGTTCCTCGCGTCCGACGACGCGAGCTACCTGAACGGCGCGGTGATCGAGGTCTCCGGCGGCATCCAGCTGTGAGTGGCGGCGCGCGGCCGCCGGCGGCGAGCGCGCTGAAGGTGCAGGCGGCGCTCGACGCGCTGGGTCTCGACGCGCGGGTGCGCGAGCTCGACGTGCCCGCGCGGACCGCGCAGGAGGCGGCCGAAGCGCTCGGCGTGCCGGTGGGCGCGATCGCGAAGTCGCTGGTGTTCCGCGCCGAGCGCGCGGGCGCGGTGCTGGTGGTGGCCGCCGGCGATCGCCGCGTCGACGAACGCGCGGTGGGCGCGGCGCTCGGCGAGCCGATCGGGCGCGCCGATCCGGCCTACGTGCGCGAGGTCACGGGGTACGCGATCGGCGGCATCCCGCCGCTGGGCCACGCGACGGCGCCGGTGCTCTTCGTCGACGAGAGCCTCGCGCGCTTCCCGACCGTGTGGGCCGCCGGCGGCACGCCGCACGCGGTGTTCCCCATCGCGCCGGCCGCGCTGCTCGCGCTGCCCGGCGCGCTCCGGATCCTCTTCGTCTAGCCGGCCGGATCCCGCGAGCCGTCGCGCGGCAGGCCCGTCCGCGGCGCCTCAGCGCGGCTGCGCCTGCAGCTGGAGCCAGCCGGTCCACATGATGTCGAGCCCGATGCACAGCAGCATGAAGGCGGCGAGCCGCATCATCACCAGCGTGCCCAGCGGGCCGAGCCGCGCGAGCAGCCACGGCGAATAGCGGTTCGACAGGTAGATCACCGCGGCGGTGAAGGCCGCGCCCACCAGCGCGATCGTCGCGTGCGCGAGGTAGAGGATCGGCGAGCCTGGAATCTGCGCGCCCAGCGTGATCGACGCGGCGATGGTGCCGGGGCCGGTCATCAGCGGGAAGGTGAGCGGGTAGAAGCTGCGGGCGCGCAGCGTGTCGGCCGAGGGCACGGCGGTATGGCGGGACGCGGCGTCGCGGACGTCGGCGTCGTCGGAGTCGCCGCTGTGGAGCATCCGCCAGCCGGCGGTCGCCACCAGCAGGCCGCCGCCGATGCGCACGATGGGCAGCGAGACGCCGAAGAACTCGAGCACGTAGGAGCCCACGAGCAGCGAGCCGGCGAGCACGAAGAACGCGTTGATCGCGACCTGACGTGCGAGCCGTGCGATGGTCGCGTCGTCGGTGCCCGCGGTGGCGAGGAAGACCGGCGCGGTGCTGGGCGGATTGATGATCGGCAGCAGCGTCGCGGGCACGACGAGCACGGCCTTCAGCAGGGGGACGAGGGACTCGAGCATCGCGGCTCCGTCACGGCGGCGGGCCCGACTGTGCCACAGCCGCGCCGCACGGCGGGCCACGACCCCGCGGGGCGGGGACCGGGCTCGCGTCGATCGACGGGGGCGCGGCGCGTTCCGGCGCGGCGGTCCGCGTCAGGCCGCCGCGGCGCGCGGCCCGTCCGAGGACCGGACGAGCAGCGCCACCGTGACGATCAGCAGCGCCGAGACGATCGGCAGCCGCGCGTAGCCGGCCGCGGCGATCACCGCGCCGCCGATCGCGGCTCCCGCAGCCGTGCCCACGTAGATCATCGACGCGTTGAGCGCGAGCACCGCGGTGGCCTGCCGGGGCTCCAGGGCCACCAGCCGCGACTGCTGGGCCGCGTAGAACGCGAAGCCGATCACGCCCCAGCAGAGGAAGGCGCCGACGATCGCGACCGGATGCCCGCCCGCCGTGGCGAGCACCGCGAACACCGCGAGGAAGCCCGCGCAGATCGCGTAGATCAGTCGCGTGGGGCCGATCCGGTCGGCGAGCACGCCGCCGGCGAAGGTGCCACCGAGTGCCGCGATGCCGAAGGCCATCAGCACGCCGGCGATCGCGGGCGCGGGCACGCCGCCGTGTTCGCGCAGGAACGCGCCGACGTAGCTGAAGATCGAGAAGATCGACGCGAAGTAGGTGGCGGTGACGGCGAGCGCCGCGACGATCCGCGGCGTGCGCAGCAGCCCGCCGATGCCGGCGAGGCTGGCCGGCGCGGTGGGCACGCTGCCGGGCGCGCGCAGCACGAGCGCGGCGAGCACGGCGACGCCG
>JBAXJZ010000204.1:0-7507 GCA_037137595.1 Burkholderiales bacterium
CCTGCGCGACGACAGCGACCTCGGCGAGCGTCCGGCCACCGTCGACGTGCCGCCGCTGCCCGTCGACGCGGTCCGCCGCGCGCTCGACGCCGGCGAAGCCTGCGCGCGCCGCTGCATGGAGCGCGGGCTGGTCGGCGCCGCGCTGCTCGCGCTGCAGGGACGGTGGCGTGTCGTCGGCGACCTCGCCCCCGCGCTCGAACGCGCCGCCTGAGCCGACCGACAACGAGGACGTCCGTGATCGAGATCCGCCGCATCCAGACCCAGGTCGAGACGATCCGCCACGAGTTCGGCCCGCCTGCGCCGGTGCCGCTCGTGCGCGGCGCGATCGCCGTGGTGCTGACCAATCCCTTCGCCGGCCGCTACGAGCCGGACATCCTGCCGATGATGGAGGCGCTGAACCCGCTCGGCGCCGACATGGCCCGCCGGCTCCTGGCGGCGATGGGCGTCGAGCCCTCGCGCATCGAGGGCTACGGCAAGGGCGCGATCGTGGGCGCCGCCGGCGAACTCGAGCACGGCGCGCTGTGGCACGTGCCCGGCGGCTACGCGATGCGCGACCTGCTGCAGGAGACCCACGGCGTGCCGACCAGGGCGATCGTGCCGTCGACGAAGAAGGTCGGCGGCCCCGGCACCCGCCTCGACGTGCCGATCACCCATGTGAACGCCAGCTACGTCCGCAGCCACTTCGACGCGATCGAGGTCGGCGTGCCCGGCCATCCGAAGGCCGACGAACTGGTCTACATCCTGGCGATGAGCACCGGCGCCCGCGTCCACGCGCGGGTCGCGGGGCTGGCCGCCGCCGACGTCAAGGGCCTCGACGGCCTGCGCTGAACAAGGACCCCGCCATGCCCGCATCGATCCGCAAGACGGTCGTGATCGTCGACGAGACCCGCCTCGAGATGGGCCGCCCGGTCGACCCGCCGGTGCGCCGCGCCGTCGCGATCGCGGTGATCGCGAACCCGTACGCCGGCCGCTGGGCCGAGTCGCTCGACGAGCTGATCGCCATCGGCGAGGAACTGGGCGGCACCCTCGGCGAGGCCTGCGTGAAGGCGCTGGGCATCGAGCCCGGCCAGGCGCAGAGCTTCGGCAAGGCCGCCGTCGTCGGCGAGCGCGGCGAACTCGAGCACGCCGCCGCGATCCTGCATCCCAAGCTGGGCGCGCCGCTGCGCCGTGCCGTGGAGAAGGGCGCCGCGCTCGTGCCCTCGGCCAAGAAGATGGGCGGCCTCGGCACCGCGATCGACGTGCCCCTCGGCCACAAGGACGCCGCCTTCGTCCGCAGCCACTTCGACGCCATCGAGGCGCGCGTCGCCGACGCGCCGCGCGCCGACGAGATCGTCGTCGCCGTCGCGGTCACCGCCGGCGGCCGCCCGCATCCGCGGATCGGCGGCCTGCAGGCCCACGAGATCGAAGGCAAGGACGGGCTGCGCTGAGCGCGCGACCCGCCCGAGCCCCACGCCCCGCACCGACACGACCCCGGATCCCCCCGCCACCGAGCCCACCCGGCCACACCGACGGAGCCCTCGCATGAACCCGACCCGCTTCCCCCTGCTGCGCGCCACCGCCGCGGCCCTCGCGGTCGCCGCCGCGTTCGTCGCGTCGCCCGTCGGCGCGCAGATCCGCATCGGCGAGCTGAACAGCTACAAGTCGCAGCCCGCGTTCCTCGACCCGTACAAGAAGGGCTGGGAGCTCGCGCTCGAGGAGATCAACGCCTCGGGCGGCCTGCTCGGCCAGAAGGTCGAGGTGATCTCGCGCGACGACAACGCCAACCCGGGCGACGCCGTCCGCGTCGCGGAGGAACTGGTCTCGCGCGAGCGTGCGGTCCTGATCTTCGGCACCTTCCTGTCGAACATCGGTCTCGCGGTCACCGACTTCGCCAAGCAGCGCAAGGTGCTGTTCGTCGCCGCAGAGCCGCTGACCGACAAGATCACCTGGGAGAACGGCAACCGCTACACCTTCCGGCTGCGCCCGAACACCTACATGCAGTCGGCGATGCTGGTGCCGGAAGCGGCGAAGCTGAAGAAGAAGCGCTGGGCGATCGTCTACCCGAACTACGAGTACGGCCAGTCGGCCGCGGCCACCTTCAAGGCGCTGCTCAAGGCCGCGCAGCCCGACGTCGAGTTCGTCGCCGAGCAGGCGCCGGCCCTGGGCCGCATCGACGCGGGCGCGGTCGCGCAGGCGCTGATCGACGCCAAGCCCGACGCGATCTTCAACGTGACCTTCGGCGCGGACCTCGCCCGCTTCGTCCGGGAGGGTCAGACCCGCGGCCTCTTCAAGGATCGCCCGGTGGTGTCGCTGCTGTCGGGCGAGCCCGAGTACCTCGATCCGCTGCGCGACGAGGCACCCGAAGGCTGGATCGTCACCGGCTACCCCTGGTACTCGATCAAGACGCCCGAGCACGACAAGTTCCTGACCGCCTACCAGCGCAAGTGGAAGGAGTATCCGCGGCTCGGCTCGATCGTCGGCTACGCGACGATGATGTCGATCGCCGAGGGCATCCGGAAGGCGAAGTCCACCGACACCGAGAAGCTGATCGCCGCGATGCGCGGCCTGCAGGTGGACAGCCCGATGGGCAAGTTCACGTACCGCGCGATCGACCACCAGGCGACGATGGGTGCCTACGTCGGCGTGACGGCGGTGAACCAGGGCCGCGGCGTGATGAAGGACTTCCGCTACATCGACGGCACCGCCGTGCTGCCGCCGGACGCCGAGGTCCGCAAGCTGCGGCCGGCCGACGCGATGCAGTGACGCGCCGCCCGTGACCCTGCAGACCCTGGTCGTCCAGCTCCTCAACGGGCTGGCGAGCGCCTCCACGCTGTTCCTGGTCGCGGTCGGGCTGTCGCTGATCTTCGGCGTCAGCCGGATCGTGAACTTCGCGCACGGCTCGCTGTACATGGTGGGCATCTACGTCGCGTACAGCCTGATCGAGCGCCTCGGCCCGTCGAGCGTGCTCGGCTTCTGGACCGGCGTGGTACTCGCCGCGCTGTGCACCGCGGTGCTCGGCGCGGCGATCGAGCGGCTGGTGCTGCGGCGGGTCTACATGGCGCCGGAGCTCTTCCAGCTGCTCGCCACCTTCGCGGTCGCGCTGATCGTCCGCGACGCGGTGCTGTGGGGCTGGGGCGCCGAGGACCTGCTGGGCCCGAAGGCGCCCGGGATGAAGGGGGCGGTGGAGATCCTGGGGGCGCGGCTTCCGGTCTACGACCTGTTCCTGGTCGCGGTGGGGCCGGTGGTGCTGCTGGTTCTGTGGCTGCTGCTGACCCGCACCCGCTTCGGCGTGCTGGTCCGCGCGGCCACGCAGGACCGCGAGATGGTCGGCGCGCTCGGCGTCGACCAGGCGAAGCTCTTCACCGCGGTGTTCGCGCTCGGTTCGCTGCTCGCCGGCCTGGGCGGCGCGCTGCAGATCCCGCGCGAGCCCGCCAACCTCGCGCTGGACCTGACGACCATCGGCGAGGCCTTCGTCGTGGTGGTGGTGGGCGGCATGGGCAGCCTGCCGGGCGCCTACCTCGCGGCGCTGCTGATCGCCGAGATCAAGGCGCTGTGCTATGCGATCGGCAACGTCGAACTGTTCGGCGTGTCGTTCTCGTTCTCGAAGCTGACGCTGGTCGCCGAGTTCCTGGTGATGGCGCTGGTGCTGGTGATCCGGCCCTGGGGGCTGCTCGGCCGCCCGCAGGGGGCGGTGCGTGGCGCGTCCGCGGTCGAGGCGCCGCTGCGTGCGCCGACCCTCGGCGTGCGGCGCGGCTGGCAGGCGGTGGTCGTCGTGCTCGCGCTGGTGCCGTTCGCGGCCGGATCCTTCCCCTACCTGCCGGTGCTCGGCATCGACATCCTGATCGCCGTGCTGTTCGCGACCAGCCTGCATTTCGTGATGGGGCCGGGCGGTATGCATTCGTTCGGTCACGCCGCGTACTTCGGCCTGGGCGCCTACGGCGCGGCGCTCGCGCTGAAGCTGCTCGGGCTGCCGATGGAGGCCGCGCTGCTCGTGGCGCCGCTGCTGGCGCTGGCGGGCGGCCTGCTGTTCGGCTGGTTCGCCGTGCGGCTGTCGGGCGTCTACCTCGCGATGCTGACGCTCGCGTTCGCGCAGATCGTCTGGGCCGGCGTCTTCCAGTGGGACGCGGTGACCGGCGGCAGCAACGGCCTGGTCGGCATCTGGCCGGCGTCGTGGCTGTCGTCCAAGACCGCCTACTACGCGCTGACGCTGGCGGTGGTCGTGCTGTCGGTCTGGGCGCTGCGCGCGATGCTGTTCTCGCCGTTCGGCCATGCGCTGCGCGCCGGCCGCGACTCGCCGCTGCGGGCCGAGGCCGTCGGCATCGACGTGGTCCGTGTCCAGTGGATGGGCTTCGCGGTGTCGGCCTTCTTCGGCGGCGTGGCCGGTGCGCTCTTCGCGTTCGCCAAGGGCACGATCTCGCCCGAGACGATCTCGGTCGGCCGCTCGATCGACGGGCTGGTGATGGTGCTGCTGGGCGGCGTGCAGACGCTCGCCGGCCCGATCGTGGGCGCCGCCGCGTTCACCTGGCTGCAGGACTGGATCATCCGCTCCACCGACTACTGGCGGGCGGTGCTCGGGCTCGCGATCCTCGCGCTGGTCGTCGCGTTCCCGCAGGGCATCGCGGGCGCGCTCGGGCCGCGGCTCGAGGCGCTGCTCGAGCGGCTTCGAGGCCGCGCGGCCGGGCCCGCGTCGGCGACCGCCGCGAAGGCGTCGCGATGAGCGCGCCGCTGCTGCGGGTGGAGGGCCTGCGCAAGGCCTTCGGCGGCGTCCGCGCGGTCGACGACGTCAGCTTCGACCTCGCCGCCGGTGAACTGCTCGCGCTGATCGGTCCGAACGGCGCGGGCAAGTCGACCTGCTTCAACTGCATCAACGGCCAGCTGCGGCCCGACGCCGGCCGCGTGCTGCTGGGCGGCGAGGACCTCGTCGGCCGCGCCCCGCGCGAGATCTGGCGGGCCGGCGTCGGCCGCACCTTCCAGATCGCGGCCACCTGGGCGTCGATGACGGTGGCCGAGAACGTGCAGCTCGCGCTGCAGTCCCATGCCGGGATGATCCGCCGGTTCTGGGGCCGCTCGGCCGACCTGAAGCGCGACGAGGCGGTGGCGCTGCTCGAGGCGGTCGGCCTCGCGGCGATGGCCGACGCGCCCTGCGGCGCGCTGGCCTACGGCGACGTCAAGCGCGTCGAGCTCGCGATCGCGCTCGCCAACCGGCCGCGGCTGCTGCTGATGGACGAGCCCACCGCGGGCATGGCGCCGCGCGAGCGCAACGAGCTCGTCGGCCTGGTCAAGCGCCTGGTCCGCGAGCGCGGCATCGGCGTGCTGTTCACCGAGCACAGCATGGACGTGGTCTTCGAGTACGCCGACCGGCTGATCGTGCTGGCGCGCGGCAGGCTCATCGCCGCCGGCTCGCCCGCGGAGATCCGCGACGACGCTCAGGTCCGCGAGGTGTATTTCGGCTCGACCGGCGTGCCGGCCGCCGCCCGCGCCGGCGCCGCGCCGGCTGCGGCCGGGGAGGGGGCCTGAGATGGCCGAGCCGCTGCTTCGGGTCGAGGGCCTGTGTGCGTGGTACGGCCGCGCCCAGATCCTCTACGACGTGGGGCTCGAGGTCCGGGAGGGCGAGGTGGTTGCGCTGATGGGCCGCAACGGTGCCGGCAAGTCGACGACGATGAAGGCGATCGCCGGGCTGCTCGAGCGCACCCGCGGCACGGTGCGCTTCGACGGCGAGGCGATCGCCGGCTGGCCGTCGTACCGGATCGCGCGCCGCGGCCTCGGCTGGGTGCCCGAGGACCGGCGGATCTTCACCGACCTCACCGTGCTCGAGAACCTCGAGGTCGGCCGCCAGCCGCCGCGTCCCGGCGCGCCGACCTGGACGGTCGACGCGCTGTTCCGGCTGTTCCCCAACCTCGCCGCGATGCCGACCCGGCCCGGCGGCCGCATGAGCGGGGGCGAACAGCAGATGCTGACGGTCGCCCGCACGCTGATGGGCAACCCGAGGCTGGTGATGCTCGACGAGCCGTCCGAGGGCGTGGCCCCGGTGATCGTCGAGCAGATGGCGCACTCGATCAACGAGATGAAGCGCCAGGGCCTGTCGGTGCTGCTGTCCGAGCAGAACCTGCATTTCGCCGACCTGGTCTGCGACCGGGCCTACGTGCTGGAGAAGGGCCAGGTGCGCTTCGCCGGCACGATGGCCGAGCTCGACGCCGACGAGGCCGTGCGCCGCGCCTACCTGAGCGTCTGAGATCGAACCCCACCGAACGAGGAGACCCCCATGGCCGTGATCGCCGCCGCCCAGACCTCCGGCAAGGTCGTGATCCGCAACGTCGGGCTGATGCTGTCCGGCGACATCGACGCGCCGATCCTCGACGCCGACACGATCGTCGTCGACGACGGCACGATCGTCGCCGTGGGCCGCGCCGCCGACTGCGACACCGAGCGCGCCAGGACGGTGATCGACTGCAAGGGCACGGCGGTCGCGCCCGGCCTGATCGACTCGCACGTCCACCCGGTCTTCGGCGACTGGACGCCGCGGCAGAACCAGCTCGGCTGGATCGAGTCGTCGATGAACGGCGGCGTGACGACGATGATCTCGGCGGGCGAGGTCCACCTGCCCGGGCGTCCGAAGGACATCGTCGGCGTGAAGGCGCTGGCGATCACCGCGCAGCGCGCCTTCGACGGCATGCGCGCGGCCGGCGTCGGCGGCGGCGTGAAGGTGCTCGCCGGCGCGCCGGTGATCGAGCAGGGCATGGTCGAGCAGGACTTCGCCGAGATGGCGGCCGCGGGCGTGGGCCTGCTCGGCGAGATCGGGCTGGGCACGGTCAAGCAGGGTGCGGAGGCCGCGAGGATGGTCGCCTGGGCCCGAAAGCACGGCATCCAGAGCACGATCCACACCGGCGGCCCGTCGGTGCCCGGCTCGGGCTTCATCGACGAGGACGTGGTGCTGGAGGCCGATGCGGACGTCATCGGGCATGTGAACGGCGGCCACACCTCGCTTTCCTACAAGGCGGTCTGCACGCTGTGCGAGCGCTCGTCGCGGGCGCTGGAGATCGTCCACAACGGCAACGAGCGGATCGCGATCCTGACCGCGAAGCACGCGATGGAACTGAAGTGCCCGCACCGCGTGATCCTCGGCACCGACGGCCCCGCCGGCTCGGGCGTGCAGCCGCTGGGCATCCTGCGGATGATCGCGCTGATCTCGTCGATGGCCGACATCCCGGCCGAGATCGCCTTCGGCTTCGCGACCGGCAACACCGCGCGGATGCGCCGTCTGAAGCAGGGACTGATCGAGGTCGGCCGCCCGGCGGACTTCGTGTTCATGGACCGCGCGCAGCACACCTCGGGCCGCGACCTGCTCGAGAGCGTGCGGCTGGGCGACCTGCCCGGCGTCGGCATGGTGATGATCGACGGTCTGGTCCGCTGCGGCCGCAGCCGCAACACACCGCCTGCGGTCGAGGTGCCGGTCGTGCTGCCGGCGCACTGAGCCCGGCACGGGGGAGGGGAGCCGATGGCCGCCGCACCGCGCGCCGCCGAACCGGAC
>JBAXJZ010000205.1:0-7427 GCA_037137595.1 Burkholderiales bacterium
TGCGTCGGTGATCATCAGCAGCTTGGGGTAGGCGGGCACGTCCATCAGGAACGCGTGCGACAGACGCCGTCCGGTGCGCAGGCCGGTCTCCCGGTCCACCACCGCCTCCAGCAGCTCGTCGGTGTGCAGGCTGCCCTTCATCAGCGCCTCGGCCTCGCCGGCGCGCACGCAGGCGACCGCGACCTCGGCGGCGGCGTGGCTGTGCGGCACGTCGATCACCCGGTAGGCGCCGAGATCGATGCCGAGCGCCGCGGCGAGCGGCTCCAGCTTCGCGAGCGGACCGACCAGGATCGGCCGGATCAGGCCCTGAACCGCCGCCTCGTGGGCGGCGCGCAGCGCGGCCTCGCTGCAGGGATGGGCGACCGCGACGGGCAGCGGCGGGAGCGCGGCCGCGGCGGCCATCAGCGGCGCGAACAGGTCGCGGTCGGGGGGCGAGGGTCGGGGCGGTTCGGCGGGCAGGGCGGTCACGACGGCGGTTCGACCGGGCCCGCGACGGCCGTCGGGGCCGGTCGGGTCCCGGAGTGGTGCCCGGTCGGGCGGGTCGTCGCAGTGTACGGCCCGCGCGTGGCCGGCGCTTGACCGCGGTCAAGGCCGTCGGCCCGCGCGCGCCGGCGCCGAGCGGCCCCGGCGCTAGAATCCCCGCCAGGAGACGCGGGCCCCCTGCCCGTCCGCCCATGAAAGCCGCCTACATCTCGCATCCGAGTTCGGTCCGCCACGACATGGGCGAGGGTCATCCGGAGTGCCCGGATCGCGTCTCGGTGATCGCCGACCGGCTGCTGATGCGCGGCGTGCTCGACTTCATGGAGAGCTTCGACGCCCCCGCGGCGACGACCGAGCAGCTCGCCCGCGCCCACGACGCGCTCTACGTCGCCGAGCTGCTCGCGAAGTCGCCCGCCGAGGGCTACGTGCACGTCGACCCCGACACCTCGATGAACCCCTACACCGCCACCGCCGCGCTGCACGCCGCGGGCGCGGCCGTGCTCGCCACCGAGCTGGTCGCCACCGGCGGCTTCAAGCGCGCGTTCTGCAACGTGCGACCGCCGGGCCACCACGCCGAGCGCGGCGCGGCGATGGGCTTCTGCTTCTTCAACAACGTCGCCGTCGGCATCCGCCATGCGCTCGACGTGCTCGGGCTGGAGCGGGTCGCGCTGGTCGACTTCGACGTCCACCACGGCAACGGCAGCGAGGACATCTTCGCCGGCGACGAGCGGGTGCTGATGGTCTCGACCTTCCAGTCGCGGCTCTATCCGTTCAACGGCGAGCAGGCGCGCGGCCCGAACATGTGCAACGTGCCGCTCGCGCCCTACTCCACCGGCGAGGCCCTGCGCGAGGCGGTGACCGCACGCTGGATGCCCGCGCTGCGCGCGTTCGCCCCGCAGATGCTGTTCGTGTCGGCGGGCTTCGACGCGCACCGCGACGACGACATGAGCCACCTCGGCTGGACCGACGGCGACTACGCGTGGGTCACGCAGCAGCTGGTGACGATCGCCGACGAATGCTGCGACGGGCGGATCGTCTCGGTGCTCGAGGGCGGCTACAACCTGCCGGCGCTCGCGCGCAGCGTCGAGCAGCACGTGCGCACGCTGATCGACCTGCAGTAGGCGCCCGCGATCAGCCGGCGCGGCGCCGGCGACGGCGGCGCGCACGGGTGATGGGGATCACCGCGGCCATCGACGGCGAGGGCAACGCGGGCACGCCCGATCGCTTCGACCGCCCGATGGGCGTCGGCGCGACCCGCGCGCGCAGCCGCCGCACGTTGGTCGACGCACGGCGTCCGAACGGCTCGACCATCGATTCGGTCGCCGCGGCCATCGCCTCGTGCAGCGTGCGTCCGGCGAGCGGCCCCCAGACGGTCCACGGCGCGAACGCGAGTCGCCACGCGAGCAGCCAGGCTTCGGCCTGCGCCTCGCGGGCGGCCTCGACCTTCTCGTTCACCATCCGGGCCGCCTCTCGGCGCTGCCACGCGGTGTGGCGGCCGCCCACGGGCACCATCATCCAGGTGCGCATCGCGATCACGGAGGCACTGGCGCCCGCGAGCGGGATCAGCCAGGGATTGAACACGATCGCACCTCTCGACGGGCCGGGTGGGCCCCTGCTGGTTCGGGTCGGACCGGGTGGGTCCGGGCGTGTGCGCCGGGTGACACACGCACCCATGGTACCCCCTGGGACCGCACCCGGCCGGCGCGAACCGGGCGCGTCGCAGCCGCCGTTCCCGATGCGGGAACGGCGATGCCGAAGTTGGAACCGGTGTTGGCATCGACCGCGGCGCATCGCTAGGCTCGACCGCGAAGCCGAACGCGACGGCGTCGCACAGGGAGAGCGAGACGATGAACGAGACCCGACGCCGCCTGACCGCCGCCCTGGCCGCCGTGCCGGCGCTCGGCCCCGCCCTGGGGCGGCCCGCCGCGGCGCAGGAGGCGTGGCCGTCCAGGCCGCTGAAGCTCGTCGTGCCCTTCCCGCCCGGCGGCACCGCCGACGCGGCCGCGCGCGCGATAGCAGCCGGCCTGCGCGAGCGCCTGGGCCAGCCGGTGGTGGTCGACAACCGCGGCGGCGCGGGCACGCTGATCGGCACCGACCTCGTCGCCAAGAGCGCGCCCGACGGCTACACGCTGCTGTGGGCGACCACGCCCTTCGCGATCAACGCGACGATGGTCGAGAAGCCGCCCTACGACACCTTCCGCGACTTCGTGCCGGTGCTGCGCGGCCTGTCCTCGCCGCTGGTGCTCGTCGTGCCCGCGTCCTCGCCCGCGCGCAGCGTCGCCGAGTTCGTCGCGCTCGCGAAGCGCTCGCCGGGCAGGCTCGTCTACGGCTCGTCGGGCAACGGCGGCTCGCCGCACCTCGCGATGGAGATGTTCAAGGCGCAGGCCGGGATCTTCGTGAGCCACCTGCCCTACCGCGGCTCGGGCCCCGCGCTCGCCGACCTGCTCGGCGGCCAGACCGACGCGATGTTCGACACGGTGTTCCTGCTGACCCCGCAGGTGCAGGCCGGCAAGGTCCGCGCGCTCGCGCAGACCGGCGCCACGCGCTCGCCGCTGCTGCCCGACGTGCCGACGATGCAGGAGGCCGGCCTCGCGGGCTACGAGGCGACCTCGTGGTTCTCGATCGCCGCGCCGGCGGGCACGCCGCCCGCGGTGATCGCGAAGCTCAACGCGGCCGCCAACGAGGTGCTGCAGTCGCCGCCGATCCGCGACGGCCTCGCGAAGCAGGGCCTGCAGGTGCACGGCGGCACGCCGGAGGAGGCGGCGCGGCACCTGCGCTCGGAGGTGGAGCGCTGGGGGGCGGCGGTGAAGCGCTCGGGGGCGAAGCCGGACTGACCCACGCTCCAGGTCGTCACGTTCGTGACGATCGGGATCCGGGCCCGGAGGCGGTCGACGGCGCGTCGGTGCGCGAGGACGTCTCCGTCCACGCCGACGACCGCGCCGCGTCCGCGCCGAGCGCCGCCCAGGCCGCATCGGGCGGCGCCTCGACGGCCAGCAGACCGCCGCCCGGGTGCGGCAGTTCGATCCGCCACGCGTGCAGCCAGAGCCGAGCCAGGCCGAGCCAGGCCGCGACCGCGCGGTTGTGCGCGCCCTTGCCGTGCGTGGCGTCGCCCACCAGCGGATGGCCGAGCTGCTTGAAATGGCGGCGGATCTGGTGCCGGCGCCCGGTCAGCGGACGCGCCTCCACCAGCGCATAACGCGAACTCGGATGGCGCGCGTCGACGGCGAACGGCCAGTCGTGCCGCGCGAGCACCGCCCACTGCGTGACCGCGTCGCGCATCGGCTGCCCGGCGGACGGCCGCTCCGGGTCGCGGGCGAGCGGCCGGTCGATCGTGCCCGACTCGGCCGGCCAGCCGCGGACCAGCGCGAGATAGCGCTTGGCCACGCGGCCCGCCTCGAAAGCCTCGCCGAGCGCGCGGGCCGCCTCGACGTCGCGCGCCAGCACCAGCACGCCCGAGGTGCCACGGTCGAGCCGGTGCGCGGGAAACAGGCGCTCGCCGGTCTCCGCCTGAAGGCGGTCGACGACCGAGTCGCGTTCGTGGGCGTCGAGGCCGGTGCGGTGGACGAGGAGACCGGGGGGCTTGTCCACGACGACGAGGCGCTCGTCTTCGTGGAGGCGGCGCAGGCCGGCGGGGATCGGGCCGGAAGCGCTCACCGGCGAGGGTCGGGCCGCACAGGGGCAGCCATGCTGACCGTCGCGGGCGCTGGAGCGGGTGACGGGAATCGAACCCGTGTCTGAGGCTTGGGAAGCCGCCGTTCTACCATTGAACTACACCCGCGGCGGACGCGCATGATAGCAAAGACGCGCCCCGCCCCGCCTCAACCGCGCATCAGTTGCAGGAACTCCCGCCGCAGCGACGAATTCTCCAGGAACGCCCCGCGCATCACGCTGTTGGTCATGTGCGGCTCGTCGTCCTTCACGCCGCGCCACTGCATGCAGAAGTGGTCGGCCTCGAGCACCAGCGCCAGGCCCGCGGGCTTGAGCCGGGCCTCGAGCAGGTCGGCGAGCTGGATCACCGCCTCCTCCTGGATCTGCGGCCGACTCATCACCCAGTCGGCGATCCGCGCGTACTTCGACAGGCCGATCAGCCGCGAGTCCCCGCTCGGCAGCACGCCGATCCACAGCTTGCCGAGGATCGGCACGAGGTGGTGCGAGCAGGCGCTGCGGACGGTGCACGGGCCGATGATCATCAGCTCGTTGAGGCGCTCGGCGTTGGGGAACTCGGTCACCCGCGGCATCGGCACGTAGCGGCCCTTGAACACCTCGTCGAGGTACATCCGCGCGACGCGGCGCGCGGTGCCCTGGCTGTTGTGGTCGGCCTCGGTGTCGATCACCAGGCTGCGCAGCAGTTCCTCGACGCGCGCGGCCACCTCTTCCTCGAGCGCGGCGAGCTCCTCCGCGCCGTCGACGAACTCGGCGATGTTGTCGTTGGCGTGGAAGCGGCGGCCGGCGGCGCGGATCCGCTGGCGGATGCGCTCGGAGACCGGCGTGTCGGCGGTCAGGTAGGCGCCCTGCGGCGCGGGATCGTCCATCTCTGTCCCCTGGGGTCGGTCCCGGCCGGCGCTGGGCTGCGATCGATTCTATCCCCGGCTCCGCCGCGGCGTCGTCGGCGCGGCGCGCGTCAGGGCGATCGGCTCGCCAGCGCCACCTCGCCGGTGCCCGGGCGGTCGAACGCGATCCGCAGCTGGCCGTCGGCTGCGACCACCATGTCGACCATCACCGCGGCGCCGTTCTGCCTGTCGAGCGTCTCCGCGGTCCAGGTGGTGGTGGATTCGGGGCGGCTCCACAGGCGCAGCGTGCCGTCGGCGTCGACGGCGACCACGCGGCGGGTGCCGCCCACGACCGAGACGGCGACGCGCGTGCCCGCGCGGTCGAGGCTCGCCACGGTCTGCGCCGTCCAGCCGGTGGCGTTCTGCTCGATCCAGCGCAGCACGGCCGGGCCGCTGGTCGCCGCATCGCGCTGCCACCAGGCGGTCACCGCATAGCCGTCGGTGCCGGGCGCGGCGATCGGCGCGCCCTCGCCCGTGGTGGGCGCGAGCGACGACGTGGTCTCGCGGACCCAGAGCGCGGGATCGCGGCGCCAGACGGCCAGCAGCGCGCCGCCCGCGTCGAGGGTCACGATCCGCTCCCTGGCGGCCGAGTCGACGGCGAGCGAGCGCGGGCCGAGACGGCCCTGCAGCCCGGTGGGCTCGATCGTCCACGCGGTGTCGCCGCGGCGGGCGAGCGAGATCGCGCCGCCGGCGAGGTAGGCGATGCGCGGACCCGCGGTGGCGAGCGCCAGCGCCGGCCCCTCGGTCCGCGTGCCGCCGACCGCGCCCGCGGGATCCACCGTCGTGACCGTCCAGGTGCCCGCCTGCCGGCGCGCGTGGCGCAGCCCGGCGCGCGTGCCGTAGGCGACGTGGACCACGCCCTGCGCGTCCACCGCGAGGCTGCACTGCGAGACGCCGGTCGCGTCGACCACCTCGGCGGCGGACGCGCCCACGCGCAGGTAGGAGATCCCGACGCCGGTGTTCGACGTGAAGCACAGGTGCACGCCGCCCGACGCGTCGGACGCGATCGCCGGCCAGCGCGCGTTGCTCGCCTGGGTCTCGACGCGCCAGTCCTTCGTGCCGCCGTCGGTGCCGAGGCAGGCCTCGTTGCTGCGGCCCTGCCAGCCGAAGCCGCTCTGGCCGTAGACCTTCCAGCAGACGCGCGCATTCGCGGTGAGGCCGGTGTCGACGTATCCCTGCGAATTCGTCGACGCGACGGTCTTGCCGCCGCGGTCGACGCGATAGGCCCAGTTCGAGTTCGGCGAGGTCCAGGTCAGCGTGGCCGAGGTGCCGTCGGCACCGGCGACGGCGGTCAGCGCGATGGTCTGCGGCGCGTCGTCGGGGCCGCCGTACAGCGTGACGTCGGTGTTGCCGCAGCCGGCGGCGATCGCGACGGCGAGCAGCGCGGCGGCGAGACGCGCGGCCCGCGACGCGCGGGCGGTCGGAGAGCGGTCGGTCATCGTGCCGCGATCTTCTCACGGCCCCGCCGGGCGCCGCCCGGATAGAATCCGCCCATGCAGGTGATCGTCAACGGCACACCCCAGCCCCTCGCCGAGGGCCTGACCGTGGCCGCGCTGCTCGAGCGGATGTCGCTCGCGGGCAAGCGCGTCGCGGTCGAGCGCAACGGCGAGATCGTCCCGAAGTCGCTGCACCCCTCGGTGCCGCTCGCCGACGGCGACCGGCTCGAGATCGTGGTCGCGGTGGGCGGCGGCTGACCGCGGTGCGCACGCTCGCCCGCGTCCTCGTGGCCCTCGCGCTCGCGCTCCTCGCCGGCTGCGCGGGCCTCGTGCCGGGCACGCCGCTCGAGGTCAACCTCGTCGGCCTCGAGCCGCTGCCCGGCCAGGGCATGGAAGGCCGCTTCCTCGCCCGGCTGCGCGTGCAGAACCCGAACGACCGTCCGGTCGACTACGACGGCGTCTCGATCGAACTCGACGTGCGCGGCAGCCGGCTCGCCACCGGGGTCAGCGACGCCACGGGCTCGGTGCCGCGCTTCGGCGAGGCGGTGATCGAGGTGCCGGTCTCGGTGCCGGTCACGGCGCTCGTCCGGCAGGCGCTCGGCTTCGCGACCGGCGATCGCACGAAGGTCGACTACCGGCTGCGCGGCCGGCTTGCCGGGCCGGGCTTCGGCGGCGCGCGCTTCGACGCCTCGGGCGAGTTCGCGCTGCCGCCCGGCCTCGCCGCCCCCGGCCCGCGCTGAGCCCCGCCGCCGGGCGGGGCCGGCCGGCGCGAGGCTAGAATGACGCGATGACCGCCCCCGCCTTTCCCGCCGACCCGCTGGTGGTCGGCACCCGCACGTTCGCCTCCCGCCTGCTGATCGGCACGGGCAAGTACAAGGACTTCGACGAGACCCGCCGCGCGGTGGACGCCAGCGGCGCCGAGATCGTCACCGTCGCGATCCGCCGCACGAACATCGGCCAG
>JBAXJZ010000206.1:0-7410 GCA_037137595.1 Burkholderiales bacterium
GCCTGCGCGGTCCCATGTCGTCCTCCGCCGAGGGCGGCGCCGGCGCGGCCGCCTCGTCCTCTCAGATCCGCATGGCGCTGCTGCGGCTGACGAGCGACTACAAGGCTATCCAGGCGGACCCGCCCAGCGGCTGCTCCGCGGCGCCCGTGTCGGTCGTTGCGGCGGCGGGCACCTCGCCCCGGAGCTTCTCGAAGAGCGCGAGCTGCTCGGGTGAGCTCTTCTCCGAGCGGCGCCCGTAGAGCTGCCGCAGCGCCGTCTGCAGGCGGACCTGGAGCGCGTCGTGGTTGTCGCGCAGTTGCGAGAGCAGCTCGATCACCAGGTCCAGCGCGTCGTCCTGCTGCCCCTGTGCGAGCAACGAGACGAGGAGCGCGCGGAGCGCGTCGAGGTCTCGGGCGTCGGTGCGAAGAGAGATGCCGGAGGGCGTCATCGCGTGCGTGAAGACATGCGTCCTCGTCGCGCGATTCGCAAGGGGCACGTGAAGCAGAAAGCGTTGCAGTGCAACGAGATGGATTGATCTTGTCGTCAGGACGCGGTCGTCGCGTCGAGGGCCGGCTCCCAGCGCGGCCGGCGTGTCGCGCCGCGCAGGTCGATCCCCTCCAGGAGCATCGCGAGGTCTGCGGGATCGAGCGTGATCGCGGTCGCGCCCTCGGGGACCTCCCGCGGGAGATGGAAGCGACCCTTCTCCAGGCGCTTGAGGTAGAGGGCGAAGCCGTTGCGATCCCAGAAGAGGTTACACTCCAGGGTCTTCCCGCGCGCCCGACCCCCATGTTCCCTCCGCACGCCCGCGACCCCGTCCGCGCACTGGCCGCCTCGCGGATCCGCGAGGTCGCCAACGCCGCGATGGGCGCCCCCGACGTCCTCGCCTTCTGGTTCGGCGAGCCCGACCGCCCCACCCCCGCCTTCATCGTCGACGCCGCCCGGCGCGCGCTCGACGCCGGCGACACCTTCTACCTGCCCAACCTCGGCCTGCCCGAGCTGCGCGAGGCGCTGGCCGCCTACGCGAGCCGCCTGCACGCCGGGTCCGGCGCGCCGATCGGCGCGGGCCGCGTCGCGGTGACCAGTTCCGGCGTCTCGGGGCTGATGCTCGCCGCGCAGGCGCTGGTCTCGCCGGGCGACCGCGTGGTCGCGGTCGTGCCGCTGTGGCCCAACCTCACCGCGATCGCCGGCGTGCTCGGCGCCCGCATCGAGACCGTCGCGCTCGGCGTCGACGCCGCGCGCGGCCGCTGGACGCTCGACGTCGAGCGACTGCTGGCGGCGCTCACGCCCGACACGCGCCTGCTGATGATCAACTCGCCGGGCAACCCCACCGGCTGGGTGATGCCGCCCGAGGCGGTGCGCGCGGTGCGCGAGCACTGCCGCCGCCACGGCATCTGGGTCCTGTCCGACGAGGCCTACGAACGCCTCGTCTTCGACGGCAGCGACTGCGCGCCCTCGTTCCTCGACGGCGCCGACCCCGAGGACCGGCTGGTCGTCGCCAACACGTTCTCCAAGACCTGGCAGATGACCGGCTGGCGGCTCGGCTGGCTGGTGGTGCCCGAGGCGCTCGCGCCCGACGTGGAGAAGCTCGTCGAGTTCAACACCTCGTGTGCGCCGGGCTTCGTGCAGCGCGCGGGGCTGGCGGCGGTCCGCGACGGCGAGCCGGCCGCACGCGCCTTCCAGGCCTACGTGCGCGACGGCGCGGCCGCGCTGGTCGAGGCGCTGGGTTCGCTGCCGCGCGTGCGCGCGGTGGTGCCCGACGGCGCGATGTACGTGCTGCTGCAGGTCGACGGCGAATCCGACAGCCTGGCGCTGGCGAAGGCGCTGGTCCGCGACGCGCGGCTCGGCCTGGCGCCGGGCGTGGCGTTCGGCGACGGCGGCGAGGGCTTCCTGCGCTGGTGCGTGGCGCGGCCCGCGGCCACGCTGCGCGAGGGCGTGGACCGGCTGTCGCGGTTCCTGGCGGCGCGCTGACCGACCCGCGGTCTCGGCGTCTCGGCGTCTCAGCGCCGCGCGTCGCGCAGGGCCGCGTTCGCGAGCTGGTCGGCGAGCTCGTTGTGCGTGTCGCCGTTGTGGCCGCGCACCCAGCGGACGCTGACCCGGCGGGCGTCGGCCACCGCGAACAGCCGCTCCCAGAGTTCGCGGTTGGCCACCGGCTCGTTCTTCGAGTTCCGCCAGTTGCGCCGGATCCAGCCCGCGCGCCATTCGGACAGCCCCTTCAGCACGTACTGGCTGTCGGAGACCAGCTCGACCGCGGCGCCCTCGGGTACCCGTGACAGCCCCTCGATCGCGGCGGTGATCTCGGCGATCTGGTTCGTGCCGTGTCCGATGAAACCGCGCGCGTGTTCGGCGTCGCGCCCGTCCGGCGCGAGGATCACCGCGCCCCAGGCCGCCGGGCCCGGATTGCTCGGCGCGCAGGCGCCGTCGGTGTAGGCGACCCAGCGGGACGGGTCGGAGGCGGGACGGGACACGGTCATGGGACGCTCGGGGAGGGCTGTCGGAGGGCCGCGGTCGATTCCCGACTTAGCCGCCGGGACACTCCGCGGCAGGCTTGATCGCTCGCGCGGGCTGCATTGTAATCGTCCGACCTCCCCCCTCCTCCGACTCCGAGGTCGCCATGCTCGAGTCCCAGGTCGTCAAGTATCTGCAGTCGCTGCGCTCGCGCCATCCGCTGCCGGTGACGGTGGCGCTCTGGGACGGCACCGAGGTGCCGCTGGGCGACGACCGCCGCGTCGCGATCCGGCTGAAGTCCACCGGCGCCGCGCGCTATCTGCTGAAACCCTCGCTCGACGCGCTCGGCGAGGGCTACGTCGAGGGCCACCTCGACGTCGACGGACCGATCGGCGACATCGTGCAGATCGCCGAGACGCTCGCCCGCGACGCCGACGACCGCAACGGCCGCGGCAAGCTGCCGGGCTGGATCACGCGGCACACGCGCAAGTCCGACCGCGCGGCGATCGAGTACCACTACGACGTCTCCAACGAGTTCTACGCGCACTTCCTGGACCCCCGGATGGTCTATTCCTGCGCGTACTTCGACCGAGACGACCGCGACCTCGCGTCGGCGCAGGTCGCGAAACTCGACCACATCTGCCGCAAGCTGATGCTCTCGCCCGGCGAGACGCTGCTCGACATCGGCTGCGGCTGGGGCGCGATGGTGATGCACGCCGCCGAGCACTACGGCGTGCGGGCGGTGGGCGTCACGCTGTCGCGCAACCAGTTCGAGCTCGCGACCGAGCGCGTGAAGGCCGCCGGTCTCGCCGACCGGGTCGAGATCCGGCTGCAGGACTACCGGGACGTGCGGGGCGACGGCGTGTTCGACAAGATCTCGTCGATCGGCATGTTCGAGCACGTGGGCCTGAAGAACCTGCCGGAGTACTTCCGTACCGTGCACCGGCTGCTCAAGCCGGGCGGCGTGGTGATGAACCACGGCATCACCTCGGCCGACGCGGAGAGCCGCTCCGTGGGGCTGGGGGCGGGCGACTTCATCGACCGCTACGTCTTCCCCGACGGGGAGCTGCCTCACGTCTCGCTCGCCATCCGCGAGCTGTCGTCCGCCGGCCTGGAGCTGGTCGACGCGGAATCGCTGCGGCGGCACTACGCGCTCACCTGCCGCCACTGGTCCGACGGCTTCGAGCGCAACATCGCCGAGCTCGAGCGCCTCGCGGGCGCGCAGCGCGCGCGGATCTGGCGGGTCTACCTCGCCGGCTGCGCACATGCGTTCGCCAAGGGCTGGATCAACATCTACCAGCTGCTGGCGATCCGCGCGCCGGACGGCGCGAGCCCGCTGCCGCTGACCCGCGACTACATGTACGGTCCGCGCGGAGAGCGCGCGTAGGGGCACGGTCCGCGCGACGGACGCGCGCGGGCGCTCAGGCCTTCGGTTCGTCCGGCAGCCCGCGCCGCTGCGGGCTCGGGCTCGCGACCGCGATCGCGCGGGACGCGTGCGGCCGCTTCCAGGCCGGCCCGATCACCCGCATGCCGCGCACGCGCTTGACCGCGCTCACCATGTAGACCGCGCCGCAGATCGGCCACCAGCGGTCGCCGGCGCGCTCCATGAAGCGCGTGCGGTCCAGCCACAGCTGGGTGCGGCACGGCGGCCGCCAGCAGCCGTAGCGCGTGCGCTCCATCTCGAAGCTGAGCAGCTTGCACCAGTCGCGCAGCCGGGGCACGCCGATGAACTGGCCCTCGCGCGGCAGGAACGGCCGCACCACCCCGCGCATCAGCCACTGGCGCGCGCCCCACAGGCTCGTGGGGTTGAAGCCGGAGACGATCAGCCGCCCCTCGGGCCGCAGCACGCGGTCGACCTCGCGCAGCACCTGGTGCGGGTCCTGCGCGAACTCCAGCACGTGCGGCAGCACGACGAGGTCCAGCGACTGGGTGTCGAAGGGCAGCTCCTCGAAGTGCTCCACGCAGACGCGCGGGCCGTCGTGTCCGGGCGGCGGGTCGCCGCCGCGCTGCGCGTGCACGCGATGGGGCATCCGGTTCGAGCGCAGGGTGTCGAACGCCGGCTCGCCGAGCTGCACCGCGTGGTAGCCGAAGACGTCGCCCACGGCCTGGTCGAAGTGCGACTGCTCCCAGTCGACCACGTATCGGCCCGGCGGCGACTCGAGCCAGCGGTGCCAGTCGGTGGGCGGCGCGACCGGCACGCCGGGCGGCCTCGGCGCGTCGGGCGAGGCCTCAGGCCCGCGGCCGGGCGGCTCGGGCGGCGGCTCCGGCTCGTCCCGCCGCAGCGGGACCGCGCGCAGGCCCGCGCCCGCGCGTCGCGCGTCGGGCCCGCCTATAATTGCCGCTTCGTTCCGCACGTCCGTCCCCCGCGGGGCGGCCCGCCCCGATGACGCGATCCTCCACGGCACCGGTGCCGGGCCCTGGCGCCGCCGCGGCGCCCCACCCGGCCATCGTGCCGGTACCGGCCTTCTCCGACAACTATATCTGGCTGCTCGTCGACCGCGAGCGCCGCCGGGCGGCCGTGGTCGACCCGGGAGACGCCGCGCCGGTCGTCGCCGCGCTGGCGGCCGCCGGCCTGCGCCTCGCCGCGGTGCTCGTCACCCACCACCACCCCGACCACGTCGGCGGCCTGCCCGGGCTGCGGGAGGCCTTCCCGGACATGGTCGTCCACGGCCCGGCCGCGAGCCGCGCCGAGGGCATCGACGTGCGCTGGCGGCACGGCGACACCGTCGAGCTCGACGGCTTCGACGCGCGGTTCCGCGTGATCGAGGTGCCGGGCCACACGCTCGATCACGTCGCCTACTTCGCCGAGCGCATCGGCGACGACCCGCGACCGGTGCTCTTCTGCGGCGACACGCTGTTCGCCGGCGGCTGCGGTCGGGTGTTCGAGGGCACGCCGCAGCAGATGACCGCGTCGCTGGGCCGGCTCGCCGCGCTGCCGGACGACGCGCTCGTCTACTGCGCCCACGAGTACACGAGCTCGAACCTGAGGTTCGCGCGGGCGGTGGAACCGGACAACCCCGCCCTCGCGGAGCGCGAGCGGCAGACGGCCGAGCTGCGCGCCGCGGGCACGCCCACGGTGCCGTCGACGCTGTCGCTCGAGCGGGCCACCAATCCCTTCCTCCGGACCACGGACCCGGCGGTGCGTCAGGCGGCGGCGGTCCGGCTCGGCCACGACCCGGCCGATGCCGTCGAGACCTTCGCCGCCGTCCGCCAGTGGAAGGACACCTTCCGCTGACGGGCCGCGCCCGGAAGGCCGACGACCCGGTCCGCGTGACGGATTCGACTTGACCGGCCCGGCGCGGGGCCCGTACGATCTTCGTTTGGCTGTTTCGCTGAAAAAACAACCGGTTAGGAGAGGATATTGAGGTCAATACCGAGCGGCGCGGCGCGCGCCCTCCTGCGCACCGGGCTGATCGGCGGTCTCCTCGTCCTCGCCGGCTGTGCCGGCACCGGTCCCATCGAGCCGGACGCACCGCCCGTGGTGCGCGGCTCCGCGTCGAAGCCGGCGACGCCCCAGGCGGCCCTCCCCGCCCCGCAGCCGGTCGCACCGCCCGTGCAGGCCGCGCCCGCCGTGCCCGCGCCGCCGGTGATCCAGGCCTCGCCCGCGCCGGCCGTCGTCGTCGCCCCGCCCAGACCCTCCGAGCTGCACCGCGACATCTGGCAGCGGATGCGCGCCGGCTTCGCGATGCCCGAGCTGAACACCTCGCTGGTCGCCGAGAAGGAGCGCTTCTACCTGCAGCGGCCCGAGGCGCTGCAGCGGATGTTCGGCCGCGGCGGCCGCTACCTGCACTACATCGTCGAGGAGGTGGAGAAGCGCGGCATGCCCACCGAACTCGCGCTGCTGCCCTTCGTCGAGAGCGCGATGAACCCGGTGGCGCTGTCCTCCGCGCAGGCCGCGGGCCTGTGGCAGTTCATCCCCTCGACCGGCAGGCAGTACGAGCTGTCGCAGAACTGGTGGGTCGACAACCGCCGCGACGTCGTGAAGTCCACCAACGCCGCGCTCGACTACCTGCAGAAGATCTACGAGATGCACGACCGCGACTGGTTCCTCGCGCTCGCGTCGTACAACTGGGGCGAGAACGCGGTGGCGCGCGCGGTGAAGAGCAACCGCGCGAAGGGCCTGCCCACCGACTACCTGTCGCTGAACATGCCGGCCGAGACGCGGCACTACGTGCCCAAGCTGATCGCGCTGAAGAACATCGTGATGCGCGCCGACGAGCTCGGCGTCGCGCTGCCCGACATTCCCAACCGGCCGTACTTCGCGACGATCGAGAAGACCCGTCCGATCGACCTGAAGCTGGCCGCGCAGTTCGCCGGCATGAGCGTCGACGAGTTCGTCGCGCTGAACCCGGCGCACAACCGGCCGGTGATCGCCGCCTCGAAGAACAACCAGATCAAGCTGCCGGCCGACCGCGTCGACCACTTCGTGCGTGCGATCGAGAAACACGACCGCGAGAACAAGCCGCTCGCGTCCTGGCAGCCCTATACGCTGAAGTCGGGCGAGACGCTCGACGAGGTCGCGCACCGCTCCGGCGTCAGCACCGCCGAGCTGCTGCGCGCCAACGGGCTGCCGGCCGGCAAGAAGCTGCTCGCCGGCACCCAGGTCATCGCGCCGCAGGCCTCGGTGAAGGACGAGATGCAGGTCGAGTCCTTCGAGGGCCCGAAGGTCTACGAGCAGGTCACCGTGCCCGCGGTCTACCACCGCGTCCAGAAGCGCGACTCGGTCGCGTCGGTGGCCGCGAGCTACGGCGTGTCGGCCGACCAGCTGCGTGCCTGGAACGGCGGCGCGAAGAAGGTGTCTCCGGGCACGAGCCTGCTGGTGCGCCCGGCGAGCACCGCGACGATGCTCACCACCGCCGACGGCTCGAAGCAGGTGGTGGCGCGCGCCGCGCAGCCGATGCCCGCCGTCCGGCCCGAGCCGCCCGAGCCGGTCGCCGCAGCGAAGGCCGCGCCCGAGCGTGCGGCCGGGTCGGCGCGGGTCGAGCG
>JBAXJZ010000207.1:0-7403 GCA_037137595.1 Burkholderiales bacterium
ACAGCAGCTCGTCGGCCTTCGTGTCGGCGGTGCCGACGATCAGGATGCGGGGTGGGGTGGGCATCGGGTCCGCCGCGGAGGATCGGGCCCGGCGGGCCCTGGGTGCGGCGGATTCTGGTCGGCCGGCGCGGCGCCCGTCAACGCGGGCGGGCCGGCGACCGGGCGGGGCTCAGTGTGCGCGGCGCGGCTCGCCGAGGCCGGCGATGCTGAGGTTGCGGCGCATCCAGGTGGGCTGCTCGAGCTCGCGGACCTGCTCGCGCGACAGCACCGGACCGGGCGCGGACAGGGCGACGGTGCGGCCGCGGCGGCTCCAGAAGGCGGTGGCCCATTCGATTCGCTTGATCATCGTCTGCTCCGTGTGGCGGGCCGCGGATCGCGCGGCCGTTCGAGAGACTGTACGCGCATACAGTGGTCTGCCGCAAGGGGCCGGACCGGGGGTGAGGCGCCCGCGCGACGCCTGCCCCGCGGCGCTGGTATCGTGCCCCGGCGCCCCACGACGGGAGGAGACCGGATGGATTTCGACACGCTGCTCGCGCGCTTCGCGCGGGCCGTCCACACGCGCGACGCGGCGGGCCTCGCCGCGCTGTTCACCGAGGACGGCACCTACGAGGACTACTTCTTCGGCGCGCACCACGGGCGCGACGAGATCGCCGCGATGCTCGAGCGCTTCCACGTGGGCGGCGAGGCCTTCCACTGGGAGTTCGTCGAGCCCGTCTGCGTCAACGACACCGGCTACGCGAGCTACCTCTTCAGCTACCGCTCGAAGGAACCCGAGAGCGCCGGCAGGCTGATCGTGTTCGAGGGCATGTGCCGGATGCGGCTGCGCGAGGGGCTGATCGCCCATTACGCCGAGGCCTTCGACCGAGGCGTCGCCTTCTCGCAGCTCGGGTACGCGACCGAGCGGACCGCGAAGCTGCTGGCGCGCTACGCCGCGGGGCTGCGCGTGCAGCCGGCGATCGAACGGCATCTCGCCCACCGGCGCGCGCGGGGGCTGCCCGTCTGACGCGCCGCCCGCGCGGACGGCGCGCCCGACGCGGCGTCGGCGTGCGTCCCGGCGCGGCGGCCGCTCAGTGCCCCGTGACGTCGAACGCGTCGACGCCCTCGAGCCGCGCGCTCAGCACGTAGGGCCGGCCGGTCCAGCCGGCGGCGCGCCCGCTCGCGTCCGCCACCGTGCCGCGCGCGCCGACGATCCACGCGCCGTCCGCCGCGCGCCGCAGCGTCGCGTCGAGCGGCGGCAGCATCAGCGTGGCGCCTGGGGCGCGCCAGACCGTCGCGGCCGATCCGCTCGCCCGGCGCTCGACCGCCCAGGTCCACTCGGCATCGAGGACGGCCCCGGCGAGCGGGCCCCCCTCGGCGACGCAGCGCGCATGCGCGAGCCGCACGAGTTCGTCCTCGAGATCGCCGAGCGCCTCGATCGCGTCGGCGTCCACGATCAGGCACCGGGCGTCGAGGTGCAGGGTACGGGGGCCGGGGGCAGGGCCCGCGGCGGGCGCGATCACGGCGGCGGCGGTCACGGCGGCCAGGGCGAACAGCGCGGTCGGCAGCGCGGTGCCGACCGGAGGGGGGCTGCGCATCGACGGCTCCTGCGGAGGCGATCCCCGCAGTTCACCGCGCGCGTCCGGCCCGGTCGATCGCCTGTTCCCGGTACCTTCGACGGAGGACCGGCCGCGCCGCGGTCAGCCGACGCGCTCCAGGTTGAACGCGCGCACCGCCTCCTCGAGCGCGGCCGCCTGCCGGCGCAGCTCGGCCGAGGCCGTGTTCGAGCGCTCGACCACCGACGCGTTGCGGCGCGCCGCGTCGTCGATCTGCTGGACCGAGCGGTGGACGGTCTCCACGTCCTCGGCCTGCGCGCGGATCGACGTGGCCAGCCCGCCCATCAGCGTCGTCACCTCGTGCACCGAGCCCACCAGCTCGCGCATCGTGCGGCCGGCATCGTCGGCGAGCGCCGAGCCCGAGCGCACGCGCTCGACCGACTCGCCGATCAGCGCCTTGACTTCCTTCGCCGCCGAGGCCGAGCGGTGCGCGAGGCTGCGCACCTCGCTCGCCACGACCGCGAAGCCGCGGCCCTGCTCGCCTGCGCGCGCGGCCTCGACCGCGGCGTTGAGCGCGAGGATGTTGGTCTGGAACGCGATGCCGTCGATCACCGAGACGATGTCCGCGATGCGCTGCGACGATGCGTCGATGGCCTTCATCGTGTCGACCACCTGCCCGACCACGTCGCCGCCGCTGGAGGCGGCCTTCGAGGCCTCGCCGGCCAGGCGGCCGACCGACTCCGTGCTCTGCGCGCTGCTGCGGACCGATTCGGTCATCCGCGTCGTCGACGCGGTGGTGGCGCCCACCGAGTCGGCCTGCGCCTGCGTCTCGGCGGCGAGCGCGGCATTGGCCGCGTCGATCTCCTGGGCGGTGCGCGCGATCTCGTCGGCCACCGTGCGCACGTTCGCCACCACGCCGTTCAGCCGCGACTGCATGTCGACGATCGCGCTGAACAGGTGGCCGAACTCGTCGCCCTGGCGTACGTAGACCTCGTCGGCGAGGTTGCCGGTCGCGATGCTCTGCGTGACACCGATCGCGCGCCGGAACGCGCCCCGCAGCATCCGCGTGATCGACACGCCCGCCCACAGCGCGATCGCCACCGCGGCCGCCACGGTCGCGATCAGCACGGTCTTGGTCGTGTCGGCCGCAGCGCGCGCCTCGCGCACCGCGTTCACCATGAGTTGCGTCTGCCATTCGCGCTGCTCGGCGATGCGCGTGACCATCGCGTCGCGCGCGGGCACGAGCTCGGTCTTCAGCTGCGCGAACGCCTCGTCGACGCGGCCCGCCTCGATCTTGCCGACCACCTCGGTCGCGGGCTTCCAGAAGCGCGCATCGGCCTCGCGGATCGACGCGAACATCTGGCGGCCGCGGTCGGTGGAGATCGCCTTCTCGAACTCGTCGAGCAACTCGAGCTGGCGGGTGCGCGCCTCGACGATCCGCGCGACGGTCGCGCGCCGCGCCGCGGGCTCGGTCTCGAGCATCGCGTGTCGTGCCTCCAGCGACATCCTGAGCATCAGCGACTGCGCGTCCGAGATGCGGGTCAGCTGCGCGACGTAGCGCTCGGTCACGCGCTGCGCGGCGCGCTCGATGCGGTCGAGCGTGGTCCAGGCGAGCACGCTCACCGCGACCAGCGCGAGCAGCATGAAGCCGAAGCTCAGCACGAGCTTCAGGCCGACGGGGATGCGGTTCCTGCGTTCCACGGGCGGGGTCCTCCGGGTACGGTCGCCGGGGCCGGGGATCGGCCGGTCGATCGGTATGCCGGAACAGGAGGCTAGTCGGCCGCGCCGCCGACGGTCGCCGGAACTGCCTGGCCGGTACCGTGCACCTCCGTGCGGCAACGTGCACCGGAACGGCGGCAGCGCAGCGACCGCCCGGAGCCTGCGCTCGACCGGCTGTCGGCGACGTTCACCAAAACATCACACGGCGCACGGTTTCGGGGCGGGATCGGCCGATCGGCGAGACCCGCTACACTGGCTCGCCGGCCCGCCGCCTCCACCGATGTTCCGCACGCTCCAGACCCGCATCCGCGGCACCGCCCGACCCGATCCCGGCACGCCGCCCGCGACGCTCGCGGGCTTCTACCTGCACTTCGTCCGGCAGACCGGCGGCTGGTACCTGTCGGTGTTCGCGACCAGCCTCGCCGTGGCGCTGGTCGACACGCTGATCCCGCTGTCCATCGGCCGCCTGGTGGGGCTGATGGGCGAGTCCGACCGCGCGGCCGCGCTGGCGCACGAGGCGCCGTGGCTCGCGGCGATGCTCGCCGCGGTGCTGCTGCTGCGCCCGGCGGTGATCTTCGTCGACCTCGCGATCCGGCACTTCGTGCTGATCCCCGGCGCCACCACGCTGATCCGCTGGCAGAGCCATCGGCAGGTGATCCGCCAGGGTCTGACCTTCTTCCAGAACGACTTCGCCGGACGCCTCGCGAACCGGGTGATCCAGACCGGCCAGTCGATGCGCGAGAGCGTGCTGGCCGGCATCCGGGCGGTCTGGTACATCGCGGTCTACGGCATGTCGTCGCTGGTGCTGATGGCCCTGTCCGACTGGCGGCTCGCGCTGCCCACGCTCGCCTGGTTCGTCGGCTACGGGGTGTTCCTCCGCCACTACGTGCCGAAGCTGCGCGACCTGTCGCGGGCGAGCGCCGAGGTGCGTTCGCAGGTGATGGCGCGCCTCGTCGACGGCTACACCAACATCCTCACGGTGAAGCTCTTCTCGCGCCTCGTCGACGAGGACGCCTGGGTCCGCGAGTCGCTCGACGCGCACCAGGACGCGGTCGCCGCGCACATGCAGGCGATCTCGATGTTCATGTTCGTGCTCACCGTGCTCAACACGCTGCTGCTCGCGGCCACCGGCGCGATCGGCGTCTGGCTCTGGTCGCAGGGCGCGGTGTCCGCCGCGGTGGTCGCGACCGCGCTGCCGCTCGCCTGGCAGATCTCGAACGTCGCCGGCTGGGTCAGCTGGGAGGTGGCCGGCATCTTCGAGGCGCTCGGCGTGGTCCAGGAGGGCATGGACTCGATCGCGGTGCCGCTGTCGGGTCAGGACCGCCCGGGCGCGCGGCCGCTCGAGGTCAGCGCGGGCGGCATCCGCTTCGAGGGCGTGCGCTTCGGCTACGGCCGCGACGACGGCGGGACCGTGCTCGACGGGCTGGACCTCGAGGTGCGGCCGGGCGAGCGCGTCGGCATCGTCGGCCGCTCGGGCGCCGGCAAGACCACGCTCGTCAACCTGCTGCTGCGCTTCCACGAGCCCGAGGCCGGCCGCATCCTCGTCGACGGCCAGGACGTGGCCGGCGTGCGCCAGGAGAGCCTGCGCGCGGCGATCGGCATGGTCACCCAGGACACCTCGCTGCTGCACCGCTCGATCGCCGACAACATCCGCTACGGCCGGCCCGGCGCCACCGACGCCGAGATCCGCGAGGCCGCGCGCCGCGCGCAGGCCGAGGTCTTCATCGAGGCCCTGCTCGACTGGAAGGGCCGGCGCGGCTACGACGCACACGTCGGCGAGCGCGGCGTGAAGCTCTCGGGCGGCCAGCGGCAGCGGATCGCCATCGCGCGGGTGCTGCTGAAGAACGCGCCGATCCTGGTCCTCGACGAGGCGACCTCGGCGCTCGACAGCGAGGTCGAGCAGGCGATCCAGGAGCAGCTGACCGGACTGATGGCCGGCAAGACCGTGATCGCGATCGCACATCGGCTGTCGACCATCGCGTCGATGGACCGGCTGGTGGTGCTGGAGGGCGGTCGGGTCGCCGAGCAGGGCACGCACGCCGAGCTGCTCGCGCTGGGGGGCGCCTATGCCGCGCTGTGGCGGCGGCAGTCGGGCGGCTTCATCGGCCGTGACGAGGCGCGGGTCGGCTGACGCCGCCGGGGTCCGGACGATGGCGACGTGCCGCCGACCGGATCCCGCCCCTCAGAACAGTCCGGTGATCCGGCCGTCGTCGTCGACGTCGATGGCGTGTGCGGCCGGCACCTTCGGCAGGCCGGGCATCGTCATCACGTCGCCGCAGATCATCACGACGAAGCGCGCGCCGGCGGCGAGCCGCACCTCGCGCACCCGGACCACGTGGCCGCTCGGCGCGCCGCGCAGCGACGGATCGGTGGAGAACGAGTACTGCGTCTTCGCGACGCAGACCGGCCAGCCGCCGTAGCCGTCGGCCTGCAGCCGCGCGATCTGCGCGCGGACCTTCGCGTCGGCCTCGATGCCGGCCGCGCCGTAGACCCGGGTGGCGATCGCGGCCATCTTGTCCCACAGCGGCGTGTCGTCGTCGTAGGCGAAGCGCAGCGGCGCGGGGCCGGCCGCCGCGGCGGCGACCACCGCTCGCGCCAGACCCTCCGCGCCCGCGGCGCCGTCGGCGTAGTGGCGCGCGACCTCCACCGGCACGCCCATCGCCCGCACCCGCTCCGAGAGCAGCGCGAGCTCGGCCGGCGTGTCGTGCGAGCGGTGGTTGATCGCCACCACGCAGGGCAGGCCGAAGGCGCGCAGGTTGCCGAGGTGGCGCTCCAGGTTGGGCAGCCCGCGCTCGAGCGCCGCGAGGTCCTCGCGCTCGACGTCGCGGACCTCGACGCCGCCGTGGTACTTCAGCGCGCGGACCGTGGCCACCACCACCGCCACCGAGGGCCGCAGCCCCGAGACCCGGCACTTGATGTCGACGAACTTCTCGGCGCCCAGGTCCGCGCCGAAGCCGGCCTCGGTCACCGCCCAGTCGCCGAGCTTGAGCGCGGTGCGGGTGGCGATCACCGAATTGCAGCCGTGCGCGATGTTCGCGAACGGGCCGAGGTGGACGAAGGCCGGCGTGCCCTCGAGCGACTGCACCAGGTTCGGCTGCATCGCGTCGCGCAGCAGCGCGGCCATCGCGCCCACCGCGCCGAGCTCGCGCGCGCGGATCGGCACGCCGTCGGCGCGGTGGCCGACGACGATCTCGCCCAGCCGCGCCTTCAGGTCGGCGAGCCCGTCGGCCAGGCACAGGATCGCCATGATCTCGGAGGCGACGACGATGTCGAAGCCGGTCTCGCGCGGGATGCCGTTCGCGGTGCCGCCCAGGCCGACCACGATGTCGCGCAGCGCGCGGTCGTTCATGTCCACCACCCGGCGCCACGCGATGCGCCGCACGTCGAAGCCGAGCGCGTTGCCGTGGTGGATGTGGTTGTCGATCAGCGCGGCGAGCAGGTTGTGCGCGAGCGCGATCGCGCCGAAGTCGCCGGTGAAGTGCAGGTTGATCTCGTCCATCGGCGCGAGCATCGCGCGCCCGCCGCCGGTGGCGCCGCCCTTCATGCCGAAGACCGGCCCGAGCGAGGGCTCGCGCAGCGCGATCACCGCGCGCTCGCCGATCCGGTTCAGGCCGTCGGCCAGGCCGATCGTCGTGGTCGTCTTGCCCTCGCCGGCGGGCGTCGGCGAGATCGCCGTCACCAGGACCAGCCGGCCGTCGGGCCGCGCGCGCAGCGCCTCCACGCGGCGCATCGACAGCTTCGCCTTGTAGTGGCCGTACGGCGAGAGGTCCTCGTCGGCGAGGTCGAGTCGGTCGCGGGCGAGGTCGAGGACGCGGCGCAGGGTGGGTTCGGTCATCGTCGGTCGTCGGGCGGGGGACGGTGGAGGAGGGTACCCGGCGGCGTGGCACGGGACCGAGCCACCCACCGTGCCGCCGGGTCAATGTGTTCCGCTCCGGGCGCCGCAGGCCGATACGGTCCGGGGTGGCGCGACCTCCTCGGCTGCCGCTACGATCGAGCCGCGGACGCCGCTCCGCACGGTCCGTTCCCTCGACCGCCCGCCCCCGGGGCCACCGGAGTTCCCATGACGATCCTCCCGCGTGTCACCGGCCTCTTCGCCGTCCTGCTGGCCTGCCTGTCCGGACCGGCGCTCGCCGACTGCGTCGACGGCGTGCG
>JBAXJZ010000208.1:0-7399 GCA_037137595.1 Burkholderiales bacterium
CCATCGGCGAGCGGCAGATGTTGCCCATGCAGACGAACAGCACCCGGGTGTTCAACGCCATCGTGAGGGGTTCTCGTTTTGCCATGTCTTCTTCCGCGCTGGAAACAAATGTACGTGTCGGACGGCCTCAGGCCGCCTTGCCGGCCACGAAGGGCACGACGTTGGAGGTGCCGCCCGAGCCGAAGACCTGCTCCTTGAGCAGGGTCAGCTGGTCGCGCACCTGGGCCGCCTTCTCGAACTCGAGATTGCGGGCGTGGTCGAGCATCAGCTTCTCGAGGCGCTTGAGCTCCTTGGCCGCGCCCTTCTCGCTCAACGTCTCGAACTGCGCCCGCTCCTCGGCGGCCTTCAGTTCCTTCTTCTCCTGCTGGGGGTCGTAGACCCCGTCGATCAGTTCCCGCACCTGCTTGACCACGCCGCGCGGGACGATGCCGTTCGCCTCGTTGAACGCCTGCTGCTTCGCGCGGCGCCGAGCGGTCTCGTCGACCGCCCGCCTCATCGAGTCGGTCATCGTGTCCGCGTACAGGATCGCGGTACCGTTCAGGTTCCGCGCCGCGCGGCCGATCGTCTGGATCAGGCTGCGCTCGGAGCGCAGGAAGCCTTCCTTGTCGGCGTCGAGGATCGCCACCAGCGAGACCTCGGGGATGTCGAGGCCCTCGCGCAGCAGGTTGATGCCGACGAGCACGTCGAAGACGCCCAGCCGGAGGTCACGGATGATCTCGACCCGCTCCACCGTCTCGATGTCGGAGTGCAGGTAGCGCACCTTGACACCGTGCTCGGTCAGGTAGTCGGTCAGGTCCTCGGCCATCCGCTTGGTGAGCGTGGTCACCAGCACCCGCTCCCGGCGCGCGACCCGCAGGTGGATCTCGGACAGCACGTCGTCGACCTGCGAGCCCGCCGGGCGGATGATCACGTCGGGATCGACCAGGCCGGTGGGCCGCACGACCTGCTCGACCACCTGGCCGGCGTGCTGCCTCTCGTAGTCCGCCGGCGTGGCCGACACGAACACCGCCTGCCGCAGCTTGCGCTCGAACTCGTCGAACTTCAGCGGCCGGTTGTCGAGCGCCGAGGGCAGCCGGAAGCCGTACTCGACCAGCGTCTCCTTGCGCGCGCGGTCGCCGCGGTACATGCCGCCGAGCTGGCCGATGGTGACGTGCGACTCGTCGATGATCATCAGCGCGTCGTCGGGCAGGTAGTCGACGAGCGTGGGCGGAGGCATGCCCGGCTCGGCGCCGGACAGGTGCCGGGTGTAGTTCTCGATGCCCTTGCAGAAGCCGAGCTCGGCGAGCATCTCCAGGTCGAAGCGCGTGCGCTGCTCGAGGCGCTGCGCCTCGACCAGCTTGCCGTTCGCGTGGAAGTACTCCAGGCGATCGCGCAGCTCCTCCTTGATCGTCTCGACGGCGCGCATCACGGTCGCCCGCGGCGTCACGTAGTGCGACGACGGATAGACGGTGAAGCGCGGGATCTTCTGCCGCACGCGGCCGGTCAGCGGGTCGAAGAGCTGGATCGACTCGACCTCGTCGTCGAACAGCTCGATCCGCACCGCCAGCTCGGCATGCTCGGCCGGGAAGACGTCGATGGTGTCGCCGCGCACGCGGAACGTGCCGCGCGCGAAGTCGGTCTCGTTGCGCTTGTACTGCATCGCGACCAGCCGCTGCAGGACCTCCCGCTGCGACATCTTGTCCTTCACCCGCAGCGTCATGACCATCGCGTGGTAGTCGCCGGGATTGCCGATGCCGTAGATGCAGGAGACGGTGCCCACGATCACCACGTCGCGCCGCTCGAGCAGCGACTTCGTGGCCGACAGGCGCATCTGTTCGATGTGCTCGTTGACCGACGAGTCCTTCTCGATGTAGAGGTCGCGCTGCGGGACGTAGGCTTCCGGCTGGTAGTAGTCGTAGTACGAGACGAAGTACTCGACGGCGTTGTTCGGGAAGAACTCGCGCATCTCGGCGTAGAGCTGCGCGGCGAGCGTCTTGTTCGGGGCCAGGATCAGCGCCGGCCGGCCGAGCCGGGCGATCACGTTGGCCATCGTGTAGGTCTTGCCCGAGCCGGTGACGCCGAGCAGCGTCTGGAAGCTCAACCCGTCCTCGACCCCTTCGATCAGGCGCGCGATCGCCTCCGGCTGGTCACCGGCCGGGGGAAACGGCTGGTGCAGCTGGTACGGGCTGCCCGGAAATTCGATCGTCGCCGGCTGGGCGGAGGAGGTCTGCATGGAGTCCGCGAGGGTCCCTGGATGGCGTCGCGTGCTAGACTGTGCGGTGCATCATTGCGGCGCGCCAAAACGAAGATTATCCCCCGCCCGCACCGAAAAAGCCAGCATTTTGCACAAATTTTGAGCAGTCACGCCGCGCTTTTTCGGAGAACCCGCTAGAATACCGACTTTCAGATCAAGGTCTTGCGATGGCTTCCTCACCTTTTTCCGCGGTTCCTATGGCGGCGCGGGATCCGATCCTCGGACTCAATGAGGCGTTCGCCGCCGATACCCGCCCGACCAAGGTGAACCTCGGCGTAGGTGTCTATTGCGACGATGCCGGCAAGATCCCGCTGCTCGCCGCGGTCAAGCGCGCCGAGGCGGAGCGGACCGCCGCCGCCCCCGCCCGCGGCTACCTGCCCATCGATGGCATCGTCCAGTACAACAAGGCCGTCCAGTCGCTGCTGTTCGGGCCGGCCTCGCCGCTGGTGACCGGGCAGCGCGTGGCCACCGTCCAGGCCCTGGGCGGCACCGGCGCGCTGAAGGTCGGCGCCGACCTGCTCAAGCGCTTCGTGCCCGACGCGAAGGTGCTGATCAGCGATCCGAGCTGGGAGAACCACCGCGCGCTGTTCGAGAGCGCCGGCTTCCCGGTCGAGACCTACCCGTACTACGACGCCGAGTCGCACGGCGTCCGGTTCGACGCGATGCTCGCCGCGCTGAAGGCCTCGCCGGCGAACACCGTCGTCGTGCTGCACGCCTGCTGTCACAACCCGACCGGCGTCGACCTCACCGTCGGACAGTGGGACCAGGTCGTCGAGGCCTGCACGGCCGGCGGCCTGATCCCCTTCCTGGACATCGCCTACCAGGGCTTCGGCGACGGCATCGACGCCGACGCGGCCGCGGTGCGCCGCTTCGCGCAGGCCGGCATCGACTTCCTCGTGTCGTCGTCGTTCTCGAAGTCCTTCTCGCTGTACGGCGAGCGCGTGGGCGCGCTGTCGTTCGTCGCATCCGACAAGGACGAGGCCGCGCGCGTGCTGAGCCAGCTCAAGCGCGTGGTCCGCACGAACTACTCGAACCCGCCGTCGCACGGCGGCGCGGTGGTCGCCGCGGTGCTGTCCTCGCCCGAGCTGCGGGCCGAGTGGGAGACCGAGCTGGCCGGGATGCGCGACCGCATCCGCGCGATGCGCACCGGCCTGGTCGAGCGGCTGGCGGCGCGCGGCGTGAAGCGCGACTTCTCGTTCGTCGCGAAGCAGCGCGGGATGTTCTCGTACTCGGGCCTGACCTCGGCCCAGGTCGACCGACTGCGCGACGAGTTCGGCATCTACGCGGTGTCCACCGGCCGGATCTGCCTGGCCGCGCTGAACAGCCGCAACATCGACTACGTGGCCGACGCGATCGCCGCGGTCATCGCCTGAGGGTCCCCCGACGCCGGTCCGGGCGCGGTTCGCGACCGGACGGCGTCGATCCGTCGCGGCGCGCGCCGCTTCGTCGCGGCGCGCTCGCACGGCGCCCCCGTCGGCGCGACGATGGCTCCGTTCTCCCACGGAGCCCGCCATGAGCCGCCACCGCACCGCCCTCCCCGACTCCTCGCCCGAGGCCATCGCCCTTGCCCGCACCCGTGCGCGCCTCGCGCTGCGCGCCCATGCCACCGTCTACGCCGTGGTCTGCACCGGGCTGGTCCTGGTCTGGATGATGTCGTCCTCCCAGCGGTTCTGGCCGGGCGTCGTGATCGCCGGGTGGGGGGTGGCCGTCGCGCTGCAGGCGCTGCGAACGACGGCCTGGGCGCCGGGCTCGCGGGCCTGGACGCGCATCCACGACGAGGAACTCGCCCGCGCCCGCCGCGACGCGGCCGGCGCGTGAGCGGCAGCCGTCCTCAGCGGATCGCCGAATAGGCGGTGGGCGCGAGGAACTGGTTCGACAGGTGCGAGATCAGCGGCCCGTTGCGCTCGGTCTCGGCCTTCGCGGCGAGCCACTCCGGGTCGGTGGCGAACGCGTTCCAGCGGCGCTCGCGGTCGGCCAGGCTCTCCCACTCGAGCAGGTAGTACAGCGTGTTGCTGTTCTCCCCGGCCAGCGTCGTCCAGAACCCGGTCTGGCGGATACCGTGCTTCTCCCAGAGCTTCAGGGTGATGGTCTCGAAGCGGCGGTTCAGGTCGGGCAGCCGGCCCGGCATCGCGAAGTAGATGCGCAGTTCGTGGATCATCGTCGTCTCCTCAGCCTCGGCCGACGAAGGGCATCTTCGTCGCCATGACGGTCACGAACTGGACGTTCGCGTCGAGCGGCAGGCTCGCCATGTAGCGGATCGTGCTGCCGACGTGGTCCACGTCCATCAGCGGTTCGGGCCTGATCGAGCCATCGGCCTGCGGCACGCCGTTCGCCATCCGCGCGGCCATCGGCGTGTGGGCGTTGCCGATGTCGATCTGGCCGCAGGCGATGTCGTACTTGCGGCCGTCGAGCGAGGTCGACTTGGTCAGGCCGGTGATGGCGTGCTTGGTCGACGTGTACGGTGCCGAATTGGGGCGCGGCGCGTGCGCCGAGATCGACCCGTTGTTGATGATCCGGCCGCCGCGCGGCGTCTGCGCCTTCATGATCCGGAAGGCGTGCTGCGTGCACAGGAACGGGCCGGTCAGGTTGGTGTTCACCGCGGCCTGCCACTGTTCGAGCGTCAGGTCTTCCAGGTTCACCGGCGGTGCGCCCACGCCCGCGTTGTTGAACAGCAGGTCGAGGCGGCCGAAGGCGGCGACGGCCCGGTCGAACATCGCGGCGACCGACGCGGGGTCGGTGACATCGGCGGTGACCGCGAGCGCGCGCGCGCCCGCCCCGGATTCGGCAGCCACCTGCTGCAGCGGTTCGGCGCGCCGGCCGGCGAGCACCACCGACCAGCCGTCCGCCAGCAGCGCAAGCGCGGCGGCGCGTCCGACGCCGGTGCCGGCGCCGGTCACCAGCGCCACCCTGTCGTGCGAAGCCATGTCCCCTCTCTTTCTCTCGTGTTCGGAATCGACCGGGATCGATGGTAACGCGTCGGTGCCCCGGATCCCGCCGTTCGTCGCCCGTCGGATGACCCGGGACCCGTCCGGCGGAACACTCGCGCTGGTCAAATTTTCCACTTTTTCCGGGCGCCCTCTGCTGGAGCGGACGCCGACCGGATACAGGGCCCGACCGTCGGACGGCGGCCCCGCGAGGACCGACGACGATGCGCACGCCCTTCCGCTCCACTCCGTCCCTCGTCGCCGCCGCCGTCGCGGCCGCGCTGCTCGCTGCCTGCGGCGGTGGCGGCTCGGATCCGGCGGCCGGCGCGAGCGCCGCGGCCGGCGCGGACGCGGCGGCCGCCTCGACCTCGGCGAAGAATGTCCAGATCGCCGCCGGCACGATCACCGGCTTCGGAAGCGTGATCGTCGACGGCGTGAAGTTCGACGACAGCTCGGCCACGGTGAAGATCGAGCGCGATGCGGCGTCGCCGCAGTCGGCGTCGCTCGGCGAGCTGAAGCTCGGCATGCGCGTGGAGGTTCAGGCCGACGCCTCCGGCAAGGCGACCGGCGTCACGGTGGCCTCCGAGGTCTTCGGCCGCATCGCCTCGGTCGCGGCCGACGGCTTCGTCGTCGCCGGCCAGACCGTGAAGGTCTCGACCGATGCGGCCTCGCCGACGGTCTTCGAGGGCGTGGCCGGCCTGTCGGGGCTGGTCGCCGGTGACTTCGTCGAGGTTCACGGCAGCCGCGACGCGAACGACGTGATCGTCGCCTCGCGCGTCGAACGCAAGGATCCGTCGACCGCGGTCGCGATCCGCGTGGCGGGCACCGTCTCCGGCCTGAGCACCACCGCGAAGACCTTCACGGTCGGCGGCCTGACGGTCAAGTGGACCGACACCACGCGCCTGCTGCCCGCCGGCGTCGCGCTCGCCGACGGCCAGCGGGTCGCCGTCTGGTCGGACGCTGCGATCGCCGGCGACAACAGCCTCGTCGCCCGGTCGATCGTCGTGCGCAAGCCGTCGGTCACCGACGCGGGCGGCGCGCGTGTCGGCGGGTCGATCCGCAAGCTCGCGTTCGACGCGAAGACCTTCGAGGTCGACGGCGTGAGCGTCGACGCCTCGTCGGCCACCTTCCTGCAGGGCAGCGCGACGGATCTCGCCAACGGGCGCAAGGTGCGGGTTCGCGGCAGCTTCGTCGCCGGCGTGCTGAAGGCCACCGAGGTCCGCTTCGTCAAGGACCAGGGCGACGCGGCGGTCGAGCTGACCGGCGTCGTGACCGACTTCGCGGGCACCCGCTTCAAGGTGCGCGGCGTGCCGGTGGACGTGTCCGGCAGCGACGTGAAGTTCGAAGGCGGCACGGCGGCAAACCTGGCCGACGGCGTGCTGGTGAAGATCGCGGGCGTCGTCGTCGGCGACGCCGTCAAGCCGACGCAGGTCGAGTTCGTGACCAGCGGCGATGCGCGCACGCGCTGGCTCTTCGCCGAGGTGTCGGGCTACGACGCGACGTCCGGCAGGTTCAAGGTGATGGGCCTCGACGCTCGGCTCGCGCAGGCGGCGACCTTCCGGAACGCGGACGGCGGCGCGGCGACCCGGGCGGACTTCACCAACGGCAGCCGCGTCCAGGTGCGCGGGGCGCTGGATGCCGGCGTCTTCGTCGTGACCGAGGTGGTGTTCCGCACCGGCATGTCGCTGACGGTGAACGACATCGAGGGCAGCGCCTACGACGTCGACCTGACCGCCGGCGTGTTCAAGCTCAACGGCACCGTGGTCCGGATCGGGCCGTCGACGGTGTTCGAGGGGACCCGGACGAACCTGCGCAACGGCGTGAAGGTCGAGGTGACCGGCGCGGTGGTGGCGGGCGAACTCGTGGCCACCAAGGTCGAGATCGAGGGCCTGCCCACCGGCGACGTCATGAAGCTGCGCGGACCGCTCACCGACGTCGTCTCGGCGTCGAACTTCCGAGTGGCCGGCCAGCGCGTCGACGCGGGCACGGCGAGGGTCGAGCCGAACGGCGCCTCGCTGTCCGCGGCGAGCGAAGGCCGCGCGGTCGAAGTCGAAGGCACGATCGCCGACGGCGTGCTCAAGGCCACGAAGCTCCAGTTCAAGTAATCCCTGGCGAGGGACTGGGGCCCGCCGCCACGAACGGCGGGCCCGTTTTTTTCCGCCCGGAGATCGGTTATACTTTTGGGCTGTTCCCCGATAGCTCAGTCGGTAGAGCGACGGACTGTTAATCCGCAGGTCCCTGG
>JBAXJZ010000209.1:0-7365 GCA_037137595.1 Burkholderiales bacterium
GGCAACCAAGTCAGTGCCGGCAGGCAGCCCGGGCCCGCCCCCCCCCCGTTGCGGAGCGGAGCTCGCCCCACACCGCCCAGCCGATCGCGATCGACAGCAGCATCTGCGTGTAGGCCCAGGGCGCGAGCCGCGAGGCCTGCGCGAGCCGGTAGGCGCGGGCGAGCAGCAGGTGGCCGGCCGCGCCCAGCGGGCCGACCGCGGCGAACACCGCCCAGTCGACCGCACGCAGCGACAGGCCGCTCCAGCCGTCGGCGGGCCACCAGAACGGCGCCGCGAGCGTCATCAGCGCGGCGCCCACCAGCCCGCTCCAGAGCACCTGCACCGACGGCGAGTCGGCCTGCGACTGCGCGCGCGTGAGCGTCTGGTAGGTGGCGTTCGCCGCCGCGGCGCCGAGCACCAGCAGCACGCCGGCCCACGGCAGCGCGGCCCCCGGCCGCACGACCACCAGCACGCCGGCGAAGCCCGCGGCCACCGCGAACCAGGTCCAGCGGCCGGGCCGCTCGCGCAGGAACGTCCAGGCGAAGACCGTCACGAGGATGGGCGTGGTGAAGAAGACCGCCGTCGCCTGCGCGAGCGGCATCACCTTCAGCGCGGCGAAGTAGAGCAGCGTGACCACCACCATGCAGACGCCGCGGCCGAGCTGGCGCGCCACGTTCGCGGTGCGCAGCACCGACGTGCCCTGCGAGGGCAGCACGATCGCGAGCACCAGCAGCAGGTGGCCCGCGTAGCGCGACCAGGTGGTGGCGGCCACCGGCACGCCGGCCTGGCCCAGCCACTTGCCGCACGCGTCGAGCAGGATCAGGCAGCCGAGCGCCGCGATCATCGCGAGGACCGCGCGGCGCTCGATGGAACGTCGGGAGGCGGACGCGGACATCGGTGCGGTAGTCTAGCCGCAGCCCTGTCCGGAGCCTCCGATGCACGCCGCCACCGATTCCGGTTTCGTCCGCGAACTGTCCGCCGCCGTCGCCGCCACCCGCGACGACACCGTGCGCATGCTGTCCGAGCTGGTCGCGCTGCCCTCGCTGCTCGGCGAGGAGGCCGCCGCGCAGGCCTGGATGGCCGACGCCCTCGGGGGGATGGGGCTGCGCGTGGACCGCTTCGACATCGACGAGGCGAAGCTCAGGTCGCACCGCGGCTGGTCGCCGTCGATCGTCTCGTACCACGGCCGTCCCAACGTCGTCGGCGTGCACGTGCCGCGCGAGGCCACCGGGCGCTCGCTGATCCTCAACGGCCACATCGACGTCGTGCCGGTGGGCAACGCCTCGATGTGGACCACGCCGCCGTTCGCGCCGCGCCTGGACGGCGACCGGCTGTACGGCCGCGGCGCGGCCGACATGAAGGCCGGCATCGTCGCCTACCTGAACGCGTTCCGCGCGATCCGCGCGCTCGGCCTGGAGCCCGCCGCGCCGGTCTACCTGCAGTCGGTGATCGAGGAGGAGTGCACCGGCAACGGCGCGCTCGCCTGCCTCGTGCAGGGCTACCACGCCGACGCGGCGGTGATCCCCGAGCCGGGCAACGCGGTGCTGGTCGGCCAGCTCGGCGTGATGTGGCTGACGCTCGAGGTGACCGGCGTGCCGGTGCACGCGATGGTCGCGCACACCGGCACCAACGCCATCGACGCCTGCCGGAACCTGTTCGCCGAGCTGAAGCTGCTCGAGCGCGAGTGGAACGAGCCGGCGCGCCGGCATCCGCTCTGGTGCACGCACCAGCACCCGATCAACTTCAACCTCGGCCGGCTGGTGGGCGGCGAATGGGCGTCGTCGGTGGCCACCACCTGCACCGCCGAGATCCGGCTGTCGTTCTATCCGGACATGACGCGCGAGGCGGTGAAGGCCGCGGTCGAGGCGCGGCTCGCCGAGGCCCACGCGGCGATGCCCGGGCGCGACGGCATCCGTTGGACCGTGACCTACCGCGGCTTCCAGTCCGAGGGCTGCGTGCTCGACCGCGCCGAGCCGCTGGTGACCGAGCTGACGGCGACCCACCGCGACGTGACCGGCCGCGAGGTCGAGCTGGTGGTGGGCACGGGCACCACCGACGCACGCAGCTTCAACCTCTACGGGCCGATCCCCGCCACCTGCTACGGACCGGTGGGCGCGGACATCCACGGCATCGACGAATGGGTGTCGATCGACAGCACCCTGGAGGTGACCGAGGTGCTGGCGCGCTTCGTCGCCCGGTGGTGCGGGGTCGCGGCGCGGCGCTGACCGACCCGAACGGGGGAGGTGCGCCGCATCCGCGGCGGCGTCGCGCCCCCGCGTCCCGTGTGCCGCGGCAGCTCGGCCGCCCGCGACGTCGATAGCATGTCCGGGTGCCGATCGACCTCGCCCCCTCCGCCCCCTCCGCCGCCCCGGACGACCGAGGCGCGTCCGCCGTCCGGCGCGCGGTGCGGGCGCTGCAGGGCGCGATCGCGGGCCGTGCCGCGCTGCGCTGGCTGCTCGCGCTGGCGCTGTTCGGCCTCGCGCTGGGCGCGCGCTTCGCGCTGCTCGACGTGCTGCCGGCGGCGAGCTTCCCGTTCCTGACCTTCTTCCCGGCCGTGATCCTCGGCGCCTGGCTCGCGGGACTGTGGCCGGGTCTGCTCGTCGCCGCGCTCAGCGTGCTGTCGGCCTGGTACTGGTTCGTCGGCCCGCCGGGCACCTTCGGCGGACTGAGCGGCACCGACGCGTTCGCGCTCGCCTTCTTCGGCGCGATCCTGGTCGTCGACTGCCTGGTGCTCGACGTGATGAACCGCTCGATCTCGCGGCTGCGCCAGGCGGAGCGGCGGCTGCGCGAGGTCGACGCGCGCAAGGACGAGTTCCTCGCGATGCTCGCGCACGAGCTGCGCAATCCGCTCACGCCGCTGACCAACGCGATCTGGCTGCTCAAGCGCCGCGAGACGCTGACGCCGCAGGGCGAGTCGGCGCTGCGGATGCTCGAGCGGCAGGCGATGCAGATGCAGCGGCTGGTCGACGAGCTGCTCGACATCGGCCGGATCACGCACGGCAAGATCACGATCCTCCCCGAGCCGGTCCGGCTGCGGCAGCTGGTCGAGCAGGTGGCCGAGGCACTGCGCCCGGGGCTGGAACTGCGAGGCCAGCGGCTGGAGCTGGTGCTGCCGCCGCAGCCGGTCGAGCTGCGTGCCGACGCCGCACGGCTCACCCAGGTGCTGGAGAACCTCGTGCTCAACGCGTCGAAGTTCTCGCCCGACGGCACCGCGATCCGGCTCGAACTGACCGAGGACCCGCAGGGCGCGCGGATCGACGTCGTCGATCGCGGCATCGGCCTCGCGGCCTCGGACCTCGAGCGCGTCTTCGAGGCCTTCGTGCAGGCCGGGCCTGACCCGCGCGACGGCGGCGCGCAGGGCGGGCTCGGGATCGGGCTCGCGATGGTGCGGCGGCTGGTGGCGCTTCACGGCGGCCGGGTCTGGGCCGAGAGCGCCGGCCGCGGGCGCGGCGCGCGGTTCGTGGTGGTGCTGCCGCGGCACGGACGCGATCCGTCCGGTGCCTGAGCGGACCGGCGCGGCCGTCGGCCGAGCCGTCGCGGATCAGAGCAGCCCGCGCCTCGCGAGATTGCGCATCAGCGCGCCGGCGCCGAAGGTCCAGCGCTCGCAGTCGTCGGTGCGCCGCATCCGGTTGACCAGCGCGCCGAGCTTGGGGGCGGAGATCGTCACCACGTCGCCGTAGACGTGCGTGAAGCCCTGCCCGGGCGCATGCCGGTCCTCGATGGGCGCGAACATCGTGCCGAGGAAGAGCATCGCGCCGTCGGGGTACTGGTGGTGGGCCGACAGCGTCTGCGCGGCGAGGTCCAGCGGGTCGCGGCTGATCCGCGACAGCGACGACGACCCGTGCAGCACGAAGCCCTCGGGGCCGTCGACGCGCAGCGTGACGGTGGTCGAACGGACATCGTCGATCGAGAAGCCCGCGTCGAAGAAGCGCAGCAGCGGCCCGATCGCGCACGACGCGGTGTTGTCCTTCGCCTTGCCGAGCAGCAGCGCCGAGCGGCCCTCGACGTCGCGCAGGTTCACGTCGTTGCCGAGGGTGGCGCCCACCACGCGGCCGTCGGAGCGGATCGCGAGCACGACCTCGGGCTCGGGGTTGTTCCAGGTCGACATCGGATGCAGGCCCGCGTCCATGCCCGAGCCCACGGCCGCCATCGGCGGCGCCTTCGTGAAGACCTCGGCGTCGGGGCCGATGCCCACCTCGAGGTACTGGCTCCACGCGCCCTGCTCGACCAGCACCCGCTTCAGCGCCATCGCCTCGTCGGAGCCGGGCTTGAGCTTCGACAGGTCGTCGCCGATCAGGCGCTCGACCTCGACGCGGATCGCGTTCGCCGCGTCGGCGTCGCCGCGCGCGCGCTCCTCGATCACGCGCTCGAGCATCGAGACCGCGAAGGTCACGCCGGCGGCCTTGATCGCCTGCAGGTCGCAGGGCGCGAGCAGCCAGGGCTTCGACGCGTCGCGGGTCTCGGGCGGGACGTTCGCGAGCAGCTCGGCGAAGCGGCCGAGCGGCTCGCCCGCGGCGGCACGCAGCGCGGCCGCCGGATCGGGTTGCTCGCACAGGTCGCGCATCGTGGGGAAGGCCTTCGACACGTCGAACGCGAGGCCGTCGCGGACCGCGATCGTCGCGGGGCCGTCGGCCGAGGGCAGCCACGCGCGGCCGGCGAGCGCGGCGACGGCGGCGTCGACCGGCAGCGCGGCCGCGGCATCGGGACGGAGCGGAGCGAGGGGCGTCGACGGGGTCATCGCGGATCCTGCGGGCGGGCGGCATTCCGGGGCGGCCGATTCTAGCGCCGGCCCCGCCGGCCCATCGCTCCGGAAACCGCCCGGCCGGACGAGGCCGCGGCCGGCGTCCCACGATCCGGCCTCTACAATCACGGCATGGCCGACACACCTCCGCGCGACGCGGCGACGCAGCGCTTCGGGAGGCGGACGAGACAGGGCCTGAGGGCCGTGCGCACACGCGGCCGGTTGTGGCGCAAGCAGCTCTCCGGACTCTCCCCCACCACGCGCGGCATCCTCTGGGCGCTCGCGGCCGGCCTCGCCTTCCAGGCCGCGAACGCGTCGATGCGCGCGCTGTCGCTCGCCATCGACCCGATGCAGGCGCAGTTCCTGCGCTATGCGGTCGGCATCCTGCCGCTGCTGCCGCTGATCGTCTCGGCCGGCGGGCTGCACCGGCTGCGGCCCGAGTCGTTCAAGGGGCAGTTCTGGCGCAGCGGCCTGCACACGCTGGGCCTGGTCCTCTGGTTCACCGCGCTGCCGCACATGCCGCTGGCCGACATGACCGCCATCAGCTTCACCAACCCGCTGTTCGTGCTGGTGGGCGCCGCCTGGCTGCTGAAGGAGCCGATGAACGTCGCGCGCTGGATCGCGGTGGCGGTGGGCTTCGCGGGCGTGCTCGTCATCGTCGGGCCCGGGCTCGCCGGCACCGGCGGCTGGTACAACCTGCTGATGCTGGCGTCCGCGCCGGTCTTCGCCGCGTCCTTCCTGGTCACCAAGGTGCTGACCCGCCGCGACTCGGCCTCGGTGATCGTGCTCTGGCAGACGCTGATGATCTCGGTGCTGTCGCTGCCGCTCGCGCTGCCCGTGTGGCAGTGGCCCACGGCCGGCCAGTGGGGCCTGTCGCTCATCGGCGGCGTCGCGGGCACGCTCGGCCACTGGTTCCTGACGCGCTCGTTCGCGTCGGCCGACATCTCGGCCACGCAGTCGGTGAAGTTCGTCGACCTGCTGTGGGCGGCGCTGATCGGCTGGCTCGCGTTCGGCGACGCGCTGCGTCCCACCACCCTGCTCGGCGGTGCGGTGATCGTCGCATCGATCGTGCTGCTCGAGCGCCACGAACGACGGCAGGCCGCCGCCCGAACGGGCTGACCGACACCCCCTCCCCCGTTGCCCTCCTTCCTCGCGAGTCCGATCCCATGCCCGACGCTCCCGCCGGCGCCCGCCCCGCCGCCCGCCCGATCCGACGCCTGCTGATCGCCAACCGCGGCGAGATCGCGATCCGCATCGCCCGGAGCGCCGCCGAGCTCGGCATCGAGACGGTGGCGGTCTACTCGCGCGACGACGCGCTCGCGCTGCATCCGCGCAAGACCGACCAGGCCCGCGCGCTCGACGCCGACGGCCCCGCGGCCTACCTCGACGCGGCCGCGCTCGTCGCCGCCGCCCGCGAGGCCGGCTGCGACGCGGTCCATCCGGGCTACGGCTTCCTGTCCGAGCAGGCGTCGTTCGCGCAGGCCTGCGCGGACGCGGGCCTCGCCTTCGTCGGCCCGACGCCGCGCACGCTCGCGCTGTTCGGCGACAAGGCCGCGGCCCGCGCGCACGCGATCCGCTGCGGCGTGCCCACGCTGCCCGGCACCGACCGCACGACGACGCTGGAGGAGGCGCGGGCCTTCCTCGCGCGGCACGGGGCGATGATGCTGAAGGCGCTGGCCGGCGGCGGCGGCCGCGGCATGCGGCCGGTCACCGATCCGTCGCAGCTCGACGAGGCCTTCGCGCGCTGCGCGTCGGAGGCGCGTGCCGCCTTCGGCGACGACGCGCTCTACGTCGAGCGGCTGATGCCGCGCGCGCGGCACGTCGAGGTCCAGGTGGCCGGCGACGGCTCGGCCGCGGTGCACCTCTACGAACGCGAGTGCAGCCTGCAGCGCCAGCGGCAGAAGCTGGTCGAGATCGCCCCCGCGCCGGGCCTCGCGCCCGCGCTGCGCGACCGGCTGCTGGGCGCGGCGCTGCGGCTCGCGCGCGAGGCGGGGCTCGCGAACCTCGCCACCGTCGAGTTCCTCGTCGACGCCGACGGCGCGAGCCGCAACGACGGCGAGTTCGCGTTCGTCGAGGCGAACGCCCGGCTGCAGGTCGAGCACACCGTCACCGAGGAGCTGCTGGGCATCGACCTCGTGCGGCTGCAGCTGCAGCTCGCGCAGGGCTCGACGCTCGCGCAGCTCGGGCTCGCGCGCTCGCCGGCGCTGGTCACCGGCTGCGCGGTGCAGGCGCGGATCAATCTCGAGACCATGGCCGCCGACGGCACCGCGCGACCGTCGGCCGGCACGATCGCCGCCTACGAGCTGCCCTCCGGACGCGGCATCCGCGTCGACGGCTGCGGCTACGCGGGCTGGAAGACCGGGCTGCGCTTCGATTCGCTGCTCGCGAAGCTGATCGTCCGCGTGGACTCGGGCGGCTTCGCGCAGGCGGCGGCGAAGGCGCAGCGCGCGCTCGCCGAGTGCCGGATCGACGGCGTCTCGACCAACCTCGACTTCCTGCAGGCGCTGCTCGGGCATCCGGACGTGCGCGCGATGCGCGTGACCACGCGCTTCGTCGACGAGCGCGCGGGCGAGCTGATCGAGCAGTCGCGCTCGGCGGCGCAGCGGCGCTTCGTCGAGACCGCGCCGACCGCGGGCGCGGCGACC
>JBAXJZ010000210.1:0-7359 GCA_037137595.1 Burkholderiales bacterium
CGTTGCAGCCGCTGGCCGACCAGATCACCGCCCAGGGGGGCCGCGCGTTGGCCTTCGGGCTGGATGCGCGCCGCGAGGATCAGGTGGTCAGCTTCTTCGACCGCGTCGAAGCGGAGGTCGGCCCCATCGAGGTGGTGGTCTTCAACGTGGGCGGCAATGTGCGGTTTCCGATCCTGGAGACCACTGCGCAGAAGTACTTCAAGGTCTGGGAGATGTGCGCGCTGGCCGGGTTTCTGGCAGGTCGGGAGGCCGCGCGGGTGATGCTGCCGCGTGGGAAGGGCACGGTGCTGTTCACCGGCGCCACCGCGAGCCTGCGCGGCGCTGCGGGCTTTTCGGCGTTCTCGGGGGGCAAGGCGGCGCTGCGGGCCCTGGCCCAGTCGATGGCGCGCGAACTCGGCCCCCGGGGGCTGCACGTCGCGCACGTGGTCATCGACGGGCTCATCGATACCGCTTTCGCGCGTCAGCACTTCGCGCAGCGCGTGGTCGATGCCGGACCGGACGGCATCCTGAACCCCGAGCATATCGCCGAGGCCTATTGGTGGCTGCACCAGCAGCCGCGGGATGCCTGGACGTTCGAGCTCGACCTGCGCCCGTCGGTGGAAGGGTGGTGAGGGCGATGTCACGAGGATTGCCGTCTCCGTCCTCGGTCGCGGCGGTGTCCCCGCCGCAACCCGGCTCGGCGGTCACTTCGTGGTGAGTTCCATCCCCTGAGCCCGCTCCCGGGACGCGCAGTCGCCGCGCCGTGCCGCGTCCAGGAAGCGGCCGATGGTGAGCGCGGTGAGCACCTCGGTGTTGCGCGACACGCCATGCCCGGCGAAGTTCATGTGACTGGCCCCCTCGATCACGCCCAGCCACGTGCACCCGGAGGGCAGGTTCGCGAACGGCTCGATCCGTGTTTCCCAGGAGGCGCCCCCCAGCTCGGTGTCGCGGGTGCCCGTGAGCAGCAGCACGGGCTTGCGGATGTCCGACCAGGCGTTCTCGGGGAAGATCGATCCGACGCCCTGGGGTGACAGCGCGATGTACGCGCCGAAGCCGTCGGCGCCCCGGACGCCGAGCCGGTTCCTCGCGCCCGCTTCCATCATGGCCGTCGCGGCGCCCATCGAGTGACCGATCAGGACGGACGGCTCCGCGTCGCACCGCTCCTTCGCCCAGCCCTTCGCCGCGGCGATGTCCATGAACCTGGCTCGATAGGCTTCGGGCTCCGTGACGAGTTCGGCCAGCCCCTCGCGCAGCCCGTTGCCCCTGGCGGATTCGCGCACGGCGCGTGGACCGCTCTCCGGGTGCCCGACCACCACGGCGAGGTAGCCGAGCGTCGACAGGGCCTCGCCCAGATACCGGTAACCCTGCTCGCTGCCGCCTGCGCCCGGCGAGATGATCGCGATCCCCCGGCAGGCGGGCGACGCCGGGGCGTAGGCCTTCGCCTGGACGGGCTTCCCGTCCCGGCGCACGGACTGGAACGCCTCCTGCGGGTGAGCCGTGCCGATCGCGCCGAGAAGGAGCGGGAGGGCGGCGAGCGCGGATCGGATCGGTCGGTGCATGGGCCCTGAGCCGCGCGGAGGTCGATCGCCATGCCGAAGCCGGGTCCGCGTCCCGACGTCGGGCGCGGGTGGCCGAGAGGGCTCGGCGATCCGTGGTCCGAGGGTCGAGCGTCCACTCTAGCGGGATGGGCGGCACCTCGCATCCGCCGCCGGCCGATCGGAGGCCCGCCGCGCGATCAGAGCCGCTGTACGGCCCCTGTTGATCGAATCGACGGCCGGCCCGGGCGCTCATCATCGGGTGTCCGATCCGTCGCCCGCCGCACCGGCCGGCGCGGGTCCGCTCCGGAGAGCCCGTTGAGAGACACCCGCACCCTCCTGGATCGCGTCTGCGATCCGCTGCGCGCGCCCGGGCGCCGCGCCTGGTACTTCCTGCAGCCCTATGGCCTCGCCGACGCCTACCTCACCTGCGCGTCGGTGTCGGCCTTCGCCGATGCGCGCGGCACGGACGACGGCGAGATCCACGTGCTGCTGAAGCAGTCCCACGCGCCGATCGGCCGCCTCTTCGGCGGTGGCCGGGTCCGGTTCTCGGTGGCCGACGACCGCTGGATGGAGGCGATCGCGTCCGACCTCGAGACCACCGGCCTGCGCAGCGAACTCGTCCCGGACCTCGGCATCGTGCTGCATCCGAGGCATTTCGAGCGGACGCGCGGCGAGCCCGTGGCGGCGGAGGTCGGCTCGCGGCGGCGCGTCTACGAACGCATGCTGCGGCTGCCCGAGGACGCGGCGGCGTCGCGCCCCTCGGTGCCCGAGGCGATCCGGCGCGAGGCCTCGGCGGTCGCGCGGTCCGCGGCGATGCCGGCCGGGCGTGCGGTGCTCCTCGTCCCCGATTCGGCGCAGGCACTCGATGCGGACTGGGCGCGACTCGCGGCTGCGCTCTCGGCGCGGGGCCTCGCGGTGTTCACGCTGACACGCGTCGCGCCCGGCGCTGCGCCGCGCGCGGCGATCGCCGGGACGACCGGCCTGGACGCGGGCCTCGAGCTGCTGCTGCCGCTGTGCGAGCACGCGGGGCGCGCGGTGGTCGGCGACCCCGGGATCGTCGAGCTGCTGGTCGAGGCCGACCCCGACTGCCGGATCGTCGTGCTGCCCTCGGAGGCATTCGGTCCGCTGGAGTCGACCGTCGCGACGGTGCTCGGTACCGACGCCCCGGTGGACGCCCCCGTCGCGGCGCCCCCGCCGCCCGCGGACGCGCCCGATGTCGCCTCGCCGTACCTGCACGCCGATGGCGAGCTCGCGCTCTGCGCGCTGCACGAGGTGCAGTTCTCGCTGAATCCGTCGCAGCGCGACGCGGCGGCTGCGGTGATCGCGCGCAAGGTCAACGAGACCGTCCCGCGGATCGCCCGGCCGACGGATGCGACGGCGCTGCAGGCCCTGCACGAACACGGGCTGGTGAGCCTGGGGCGGGTGTTCGGGGCGCAGCAGGTGAGCGACATCGTCGAGTACTTCCGGCGCACGCCGTGCTTCAGCGCACACGTCGCGTCGTACAGCGATGGCGTGCCGCACTCGGTCGACGAGGCGGCGACCCTGGGCGCCTACGGCTCCTACCGGATCGACCAGGCGCTGCAGGCGCCCCACCTGCTCGAGCTGGCGCTCAACGAGGAACTGCTCAACCTCTGCGACCACTACCTCGGTTGCCTGCCGACGCTGTACTCGGTGCACGCCTGGTGGACGTTCGTCGACAGCCCCACGCCCGGCGGCACCCACCTGTATCACCGCGACCAGGACGACCACCGGTTCCTGTCGATGTTCACCTACCTCACCGACGTCGGGCCCGACGACGGGCCGATCGATCTGCTTCGCGGCAGCCACCAGCCCCGCGTGGTGGCGGAGCGGATCGCCGCCTACCGGCGCGCGAACCCGGGGGCGCCGGCCGCGAGTCAGGACCACTACTTCCCGCCCCACGGGGGTGACGGCTACGACCGCGGCGAGGGTCGGTATCCGATCCCGTACGAGGCGCTCTTCGAGGACCGGCTGTCGACGGTGGTCGGGCCCGCCGGCAGCGCCTTCCTGGCCGACACCTTCGCGCTCCACCGCGGCAATCCGCCGAGCTCCCGTCATCGGCTGGCGTGCTGGATCCGCTACGGTCTCGCGAAGTCGCGCACCTACACGATGGACCGCACGCACCGCGTGCCGGCCAGCCTGCTGCAGGGACGCGTGCCGCGCGGGATGCGGATGGACTGGGTCACGCGGCTGCTGGTCGACCACGGCCGCTGACGGCGGCCTCGCCCGACGGCGGCGGGCGCCGTCGGGCGCCCGGGGCGCGGCGTCGCCGCGCGCCGCTCAGTGAGTGGTCGACGGGGGGAACCGGTCGTCCCGCACGAACAGGGCATCGCCCTGGTTCTGGTTCCACGGCGACTCCTCGTGGAACGCGAGGAAATAGCCCAGGGACTCGCACAGGTGGCACATGTCCCAGAACATCATCGTGTTCAGGTAGATCGGCGCGTAGCTGACCTCCATCCAGATGAAGTCGATGTGCCGGAGCGTCTGCGCCGCACCCTGGAGCACCAGGTGCTCGGCGCCCTGGACGTCCATGTACAGGTAGTTGTAGTCCGCGGGCGAGAGCGTGTCGCGCTGCTCGGCGAAGAACGCGTCGAGGGTGACGGAGCGACGCCGCACGAGACGGTCGTGGACGTTGTGGTGGTGGGCCGCGGGACGCGCGGGGTTGAGGTCGAACATCGAGCTGTTGCCGCTCTCGCGGCCGACGAAGAAGTCGACCTCGCCGACGTGGTCGGACACGATCAGGTCGGAGACCGCGACCTTCACCGAGGGCGGCAGCGTGGCGGCACGTTGCTCGAGGACCCGGCGGGCCTGCTCGACCGGTTCGAACAGCAGCAGGTTGCTCGACACCTGGGCGAACGAGGCGAGCTCGCCGCCGTCGTTCGCCCCGACCTGGATGATCCCCTTGACCGGGGCGTTCGCGATGATGCGCATGCGTGTCTCGGTGTCGTGCGACGGCGGCCCGTCAGACGCAGGTGAAGTCGGGTGGCGCGCGGCGGTCGGGCCGCTGCGTCGGCAGGACGGCGGGCGCACGGGCCATCTCGTCGATGCCGCGTGCCGGCTTGCAGGCGCGGAAGGTCAGCACGACCTCGTCGCCCCGGTCGACGTCGGCCAGCGGGTCGGGGCCGCCGACGAGCTCGCAGGTCTCGAGCCGCCAGTCGAAGGCCGGGGCGGCGAGGCCGGGACGCCGGCCCTGCGTCGCCACCACCGGGAGCGCCCGCTCGAGCGCCGCCAGCGGCATCCGCAGCCACAGGCGGGTCTCGTGCTTCGCCGCGCGCCAGAGGGTCTCCAGCATCGGCGCGTCGGGTTCGGGCACGCCCCGGCCCACGGGCCAGTGGATGCCGTCGAGTCCGGCGGCCGGCAGCGTGCCGTGCAGCGTCGCCGGGCCCGAGGTCTCGAGGCGGATCGCGCAGCCGGCGGCCTGCGGGCCGGCATTGAGCCAGCCCGGGACGGGGGGCCGCTCGCCGCGCAGTCCGAGCACCTTCGGGCGGTAGTCGTACGCCAGCACCGCCGCGCTGCGGCGCAGCCTCAGCCGCTTCGCCTCGGGGCCCCAGTCCGCGTGGCTCGTCACGGCGGCGGCCTCGCCGGGGCGGCGATACCACGGCCGGTACTCGACGCGGTACGGGCCCGCGAGCCGCAGGTTGTGCGGCCCGGTGGCGGGTTCGCCGCCGGCCGGATACAGGCAGAAGCCCGATGCCGCGGGCGCGGCGAACAGGTCCTCGTCCACCGGGTTCATCCAGAACTGCGTCTCCCAGCGCCGGACCACCTCGGCGTCGAGCAGGTCGTCACCGAGGTCGTCGACGCGGACGGCCGCGGCGACCTTCCCGCAATCGGGATAGCGCCGCAGCACGGCGAGCATCCGCGCCACGAGGTCGATCGGGCACGACGCGCTCGGCACGTAGCCGGCTTCGGTGACGATGAACGGCACGCCCAGCCTGAGATGGACCGATTCCGCCCAGAACGTCGCCGGGCTCGCGTCCTCGCCGAGCGACAGCAGCTCGACGCCGGCCGGCAGCGCCCGGTACCAGGCCTGCAGCGCCGGTTCGCGCGAGCCGCAGTCGACCACCACGACGTGCTGGGTGCCCGCGTCGAGCAGCCAGCCCACCAGTTCACGGGTGGGGCCGGGCAGGTCGCGCACGAAGACGAAGACCGGGACGTCCTGCCAGCGGACGTCCGCGATCGCGGCCGCCCGGGCGGCCGCGGGGAGCTCACGGGGGGCGTTCATGTGGGGAGCAGCTCCGCGGAGGGGGCGGTGCGGGCGGGGCGCGACGGGGGGCCGTCGAGCACCGCCTCGATCATCGGTCCGAACCAGCTCGCCAAGGGCATCTCGGTGCGGAAGCGCTCGCGCGCGCCCTCGGCGATCGCGCGCCGCTCGGCGACGTCGAGCGCGGCGATCGCCCAGTCGGCGAAGTCCTCGGACGGCGCCTGGATCACGAAGGGATCGAGCTCGCAGGCTTCCCGATAGGCCTGCTGCAGCACGAAGTTCGCGTTCTGCAGGTGGAAGTGCAGCCGCGACACCGAGGGCAGCAGGTTGCGCGGCGACAGCGGCATCGACAGGCAGACCTTGGCGCGGGCGAGCAGGTCGCGGCGCAGGTAGTCGGCGCCGCCCTGCGGGCTGTGCGCGACCCGGTGACGCTGGGCGAGGCGCTGCAGGATCAGCGCACGGTCGGGCGTCAGCGAACCCGAGAAGAAGAAGTCGATGTCCTTGTCGCGCTCGGGCCGGTGCTCGACGATCTGCATGCCGCTCACCCAGCCGTGGCGCAGCCAGCGGACCGGCTTGTCGGGGAAGGCACGCCGGTAGTCGTCGACGGCCGCGCGCGACAGCACCCACAGCTCGTCGGCGACCTGCGCCACCTCGCGGAAGCCGATGTACCGGTCGTTCCAGTAGGTGTCGTTGCCGTAGTGCGGGTCGCCCGGGACGAGATCGCGGTTGAAGCTCGAGCCGGTCAGGATCTCGGTGCAGACCAGCACGTAGCGCGTGCCCGCCTGCTTGACCTCGGCCAGGCCGCGCGCCCAGCCCGGCCCCTTGAAGTTCTCGATCAGGATGTTGCAGTGCCCGGGCTCGACGACGTCGGACACCATCGCGTCGTAGCCGGCGTCGCGCGCGCCGTTGCGCAGCATCGTCACCAGGTCGGTGATGCCCGAGTGATGGCCGTGGTTCTGTGTGCAGAGGAACAGGCGTTGCATGGTCGCCCCCGATCGGCGCGGCCGGGAAGGGAAGGGCCGCACGCCGAGCTTAGGTCCGAGCGAACCGGACCGAAGCGTCGAAAAGACGTGCAAACACCGGCCGTTCACGATGCGGGGCGGGTGATGGCCGCCCCGCCGTGTGTCGGGCCTTACACGATTTGCCGGCGGCGGCGGGAATGTCCGGGATTCCGCCCCGTCTCGTGGGGGGACTCGGGCCGTACCCGGACCCCACTGCTACAACCCGTGTCGCCGCGGCCACCGGGTTCGCGGACCCGGCCTGCACGACGCCGGTGCAACCGCGCACAGTCGCGGCGCACCGTCCGCGCGCGGTGGGGGGTGTTCGTCCTCGCGACGGCCCTCGGCACCTGGATGCACCGCCGCAGGGCCTCTCACGAATCTGGCACGCCCCTTGCGCCTGTCCTGCGTCGGCCGGAGCACCGCCGACCTGATCCGACCACAACAAGGAGCCCCTGATGCCGCTCGCGTTCCGGAAGCCGCGCTTCGCTGCCGCCTTCCTGACCTCCGCCGTGGCGCTGTCCGCCACGTTCGCCGCCCCGTCGATCGCGCAGGAGAAGACCCTGCGGATCGCGATGACCGCCGCCGACATCCCCCGTACGCTCGGTCAGCCCGACCAGGGCTT
>JBAXJZ010000211.1:0-7335 GCA_037137595.1 Burkholderiales bacterium
ACATCTCGTAAAGGTAGGTGTCGCCTTAACTCGTAAAGGTGGGTGTCGTTTGACAGCGGGACGTCAAGGCGGGAGCGCCGGCGCGACAGCCATTCCATGGAAGCAGTCCCGCCCGCGTCATCGAATCGATGACGATCCGCTCGACCTCGAGAGCGAAAGCGTGTCCGGACTCGACCCGATCGGGTCGCGGCGACATCGACAGGCGGTCGAGATCCGGAGCGATGCCCGCTCTTCCGAAGCGAGTCCAAAGCTCCAGCGAGGAAGCGACGCGGACTTCGAAGAAACCACCGTTCTCGCTGAAGTAGGGATCGTCGAAGTCGCTCGATAGCCGGGACATCGTCGCGGGCTGATGGTGCAGAAGATCGCCGCTGTTGTACGTGCCTGCGAGTTCTCGCGGCAAACGCGTCCATCGCTTGCCGAGACCGTCCGCCTTCGAAACGCCGACGTACCGAGGCACCGACAGCCCCGATCCCGGCAGTTCCGCCGTCACGAGATAAACGAACGGGGTTCCCGCCATCGCCGTGGTCCAACGTGCGACATCGATCGGGCGGAACCTGAACCGCGGGTGCGTGACGACTTCGCGCTGGCCCGCGCTTCGTGACTTGCTGTTCGAACACTTGGTGCAGACGTATCGCTCGGAGCCGTGAAAACCCTCGATTCGAAGGGTCGGCGTCATCTCGGCAGCGAGGGCGTGTACGGGCGTCGGGTAAGTGTGCATTCGAGTCGCTGTGTTCCGTTGGGACGTTGCGTTCTGAAAGGAGGTCAATGACGGATCGGCTTTTCTCGGTACGCGGCTGTAATCAGGTCTCCCTCGTCGGAGACCACCAGGAAAATGTTCAACTTATGGCCGAGTTCGCGGACGACCGATCGCCCGACGTCATGGGTCAAGCGATTCCGCGCCCCGCGATCGAGGAAGATCCGTGTCGCCCCGTGCGATCGCGTCTGAACGCCATACGCCATCACCAGGTCTATCGCGGCGGAGGGAATCGCCCGCTGCCGAAAGCGGGCTCGGGCATGATGCGTCGGCCTTACGGTCGAGGGCGTCTCGGTGCGCTGGATCGTGAAGTCGTTGGTCATCGCGGGCCTCGTCGGACAAAAGGGGGGCTGAACCGGGCACTGGGTGACCGGTCGATCGATTTCCTTCTCGGTAAGCGGCCTCTCGCGGAGGCCGCGAGTCCGTTAGCCGGGCGGGCTCAACGAGCGCAGGTGCATCTGCGCTTCTTCTAGTTCTTCCCGCGCCGCGGCTTCGAGCATTCGCCAACGGAAGACGGCGGGGTCGAGTTCGAGCACTCGGGCGAACGTCTCCATCAGCGCCGAGTCGCGTGCCATGGCCGGGCCGAAGTGAATCCGCGAGTACGGAAGATGTTCCTCGGGTCGTTCGGCGTCGGCTTCCTCGAGCGCGGCACCCGCTGCCCGATTGAATTCGATGGGTGACAGGTGTCGAGCACCGAAGCGCTCCTCGATGTACTGCCAGGCGTCGTAGGTGTTCGAGAAGCCCGAGCGGCTCAGATCGATCTCGGCCTTTCCGAAATGTCGCGTGATTGACAGGTATCGCCCTTTGGTCTTGAGCCATTCCTTGGCGTCGGACGGCTCGATGAAGGTCGATCCATCGATGCTGGTGGTCTTCAAGAACCCCGGACGATTCTTGTTCGCAGCGTTCCTGATCGTCTTCTCTTCCATCTTGGCCACTAAAGCCATGTCTTTGATCGTGAGCCTATCGACGAGACATCCTTGTCCCGGGAAGGGATAGAAATGATCGAACCCTTCCAAGACGCAGCGCGCGGCCGCGGTCTGCGCTACGGTCAATGCCTTAGGCGGATAGAAGTCCTCGCCCCACGTCCCGATGTCCTCCTGCACCTTGCTTTCGATCAGGTCGACTACGAACGCGGACGCCTTTGCGTACATCGATTCGCTGTCAAAGTCGTCCATGTCCGCACGAACGATCCCCAGCATCCCGAAGTCGTAGAGATCGGTCATCGCGCGGGTGACCGTCCACTCGGATGCCAAGGCGATGAACCCAGGGCGCTCGTTCGCGCCGTAATCGAACTCGGACAGGTCGTGAACTGTAATGGGGGGGGTTGCACCCCCCAGCATTCGAAGAACAACGTCGTCGTCCAGGTTCAGCGATAAGCCCCGGATCCAAGACCACAGGGCGTCGTAGAGCTCGGCGAGCATCTCCTCTTTCGTGAAAGGGGCGACGAACGCGCCAAGGACGTTTTCGTTCGGTTCGGCTGACGAATTTGCCATCGCAGTTCTATCGGGGATATCTTCAATAGACTCAACTGTACTCCGGTGCGCCAGGTCGTGCAAGCGGCGAGGATATCCTCAATATCATTGCTCGTTCAGAGCAGGCCCTTGAGGCCGATATAGGTTTACAAAGTCATTGAAAAACAGACACATACGTATTTCCACCCACGAACGAAGCAGTTTCAGGGGCGATGAAGCGGCGCTCGGAAGGCCTTGAACTCATTGTCGATAGCGGAAATTATGGAACGCTACGTCCGCGCATCTCGACCCTTGAGAGCGGGAACGCGCGGGGAGTGGGTCGAGGAGTGCGGAGTCGGCGCGGATCCTCGAACGAGCCGGCCGAAGAGGGGAGTGGCGTGTGTTGTCGACGACATGGGAAACCTGTCGCGACGGTTTCGATTGACGACGATGTACGCGTCGATCGTCCGGGGGGCGTGCCACGGACTTGTTCGAGGGATGTCTCTACGAGCGGACTGACGCGATGAACTCGGGTGTTCCAGTACTCGAACGCTCGCTCGGGAGGGGCCGAGCGATACGGGACTGTCGAACGAGCGATTTGGCAATGGCCAACGCACGCCGCGGCGAAGTCGGGGGGCGCGGGCTTCGATCGGTAAGCGCGCGACGGAGGGCGTCCCGAGATGCCACTTGACGACCAACGACTAAATGAACGTCATTCCGCAACGTTCGTTGCGGCACCCTCGGTCACGCGCCTTGCCTGAAGGCTTGTTCCGCGCGCCTGCTCCGGTCATCGGGCAGCGGCTGTCGACCGACCAACCTCGGTAAGCTTCGATTGATAGGAAAGCTCACAAAGCGGGCGCCATCGACGACGAGTTACCGTTCGAGCAGGTTCGGGATTTCGTCCAGGGCGGCAGTACACCCTCGAGGTCGACGACGACGCGAAGATCTCAATGGAGGTGTGGGCGCACGACCGCAGGCTGAGTTCCTTCTCAAGGCGCGGTTGGACCCTGCTCACGGAATCCGCTCCGAATCAGTCACTTGCCGGCTACGCGATTAGAGCCGTTAGCCACACGAAACTCCGCTATCTGCCAGCCGACACGCGACAGACCTTAATGCGCGCCCGACAGACCTTAATGCCACGGATCATCGCCGCAATCCGCGCCAACCCTCACTCCACCGTCACGCTCTTCGCCAGATTCCTAGGCTTGTCCACATCCGTCCCCCGCGCCAGCGCCGCGTGATACGACAGCAGCTGCAGCGGCACCACATGCAGGATCGGCGACAGCGGCCCCGCGTGGTCCGTCAGGTTGATGACGTGCACCCCGTCGGAGGCCTCGATGTGCGTGTCCCGATCCGCGAACACGAAGAGCTCGCCGCCGCGCGCCCGCACTTCCTGCAGGTTGCTCTTCAGCTTCTCGATCAGCGCGTCGTTGGGCGCCACCACCACCACCGGCATGTCCTTGTCCACCAGCGCCAGCGGCCCGTGCTTGAGCTCGCCCGCGGCGTAGGCCTCGGCGTGGATGTAGGTGATCTCCTTGAGCTTCAGCGCCCCTTCCATCGCGATGGGGAAGTGGATGCCGCGGCCGAGGAACAGCGCGTTCTGCTTCGACGCGAACCGGTCCGCCCAGCCGCGGACGGCGTCCTCGCACGCGAGCACGTGGTTCAGGGCCGCGGGAAGGTGGCGCAGCGCGGTCAGGAGTTCGCGCTCGCGCGTGGGGTCGAGCCGTCCGCGCAGCTTGGCGAGCACCAGCGTCAGCACGAACAGCGACGCGAGCTGGGTGGTGAAGGCCTTGGTCGACGCGACGCCGATCTCCGGGCCCGCGCGCGTGAGGAAGCGCAACTTGCTCTGCCGGATCAGCGCGGACTCGGGCACGTTGCACAGGGTCAGCGTGTCGGTCATGCCAAGCGCCTTGGCGTGCTGGAGCGCGGCCAGGGTGTCGGCGGTCTCGCCGGACTGCGAGATGGTCATCACCAGGGTGCCGTCCAGCGGCACGGACTCGCGGTAGCGGTACTCGCTCGCGATCTCCACCGACACCGGCAGCTTGGCGATCGACTCGATCCAGTACTTCGCGACCAGGCCCGCGTGGTAGCTGGTGCCGCAGGCGAGGATCAGCAGCTGCTTCGTCCGCGCGAACACGTCGGCGGCGTCCGCCCCGAACAGGCCCGGCGAGATCGACGCGGCGCCGGTCACCATCTCGAGGGTGTTCGCGATCGCGCCCGGCTGCTCGAAGATCTCCTTCTGCATGTAGTGCGCGTAGGTGCCGAGCTCGACGGCATCGGCCGACAGCTGGCTCTCGACGATCTCGCGCTTCGCGGCTCGGCCCTCGGCGTCCACGATGCGGTAGCCGTCGGTGCGGATCTCCACCACGTCGCCCTCCTCGAGGTAGGCGACGTACTTGGTGACCTGCAGCAGCGCGGAGGTGTCGGAGGCGAGGAAGTTCTCGCCGCGGCCGCTGCCCTCGCGGCCCACGCCCAGCAGCAGCGGGGAGCCGCGGCGCGAGCCCACGACGGTGTTCGGCTCGGCGGTGCAGACGACGGCGATGGCGTACGCGCCCTCGAGGCGGCGCACGCAGCGCTGCACGGCGTCGAACAGGCCCGTGCCGCCCTTCACGATGGAATGCACGAGGTGCGCGATGACCTCGGTGTCGGTCTCGGACTGGAAGACGTAGCCCTGGGCCTTCAGCTCGGCACGCAGCGCCTCGTGGTTCTCGATGATGCCGTTGTGCACCACGGAGACCTGCAGGCCGCCGCCCTCGGAATAGTGGGGATGGGCGTTGCCTTCGGTGACGCCGCCGTGGGTCGCCCAGCGGGTGTGGGCGATGCCGGTGGGCGCGTCGGAACCCTGCTCGCGGGTGCGGGCCTCGAGGTCGGCAACGCGGCCCACCGCGCGCACGCGCGACATGCTGCCGTTCACGATCGCGATGCCCGCCGAGTCGTAGCCTCGGTACTCGAGCTTCTTCAGGCCCTCGATCAGGATCGGGACGATGTTGCGCTGGGCGACCGCGCCGACGATGCCGCACATGCCGGTTACTCCTTGGAGGGTTTCGGGGCCTTGACCGGGCGCTTCCAGCCCTCGATCGAGACCTGCTTCGCGCGCGAGACGGTGAGTTGCCCGGCCGGCGCGTCGCGGGTGAGGGTGGTGCCGGCGCCCAGGGTCGCACCGCGGCCGACGGTGACCGGCGCCACGAGCTGGGTGTCGCTGCCGATGAACGCGTCGTCCTCGATCACGGTGCGGTGCTTGTTCGCGCCGTCGTAGTTGCAGGTGATGGTGCCGGCGCCGATGTTCACGCGCTCGCCCACGGTGGCGTCGCCGACATAGGCGAGGTGGTTCGCCTTGGAGTGCGCGGCCATCTGCACGTTCTTCATCTCGACGAAGTTGCCGACATGGGTGTCGTCGCCGAGCACGGTGCCGGGCCGCAGCCGCGCGAACGGGCCGATCCGTGCGGCGGCGCCGACCACGGCCTCGTCGACATGGCACATCGGCAGGATCTCGGTGTCGTCGCCGACGGTGGCGTCCCTCAGCACGCAGTTCGCGCCGATGCGCACGCGGTCGCCGAGCACCACGCGGCCCTCGAACACGCAGTTGACGTCGATGTGGCAGTCGCGGCCGGCCACCAGCGTGCCGCGCACGTCGATGCGGGCCGGATCGGCCAGGCCCACGCCGGCCTCGAGCAGCGCGTCGGCCACGGTGCGCTGGTGGATGCGCTCGAGCTCAGCGAGCTGCGCGGGGCTGTTCACGCCCAGGGTCTCCCAGACGCGCGCGGGCTGCGCGGTGGCCACGGTCATGCCCTCGGCGACCGCCATCGCGACGACGTCGGTCAGGTAGTACTCGCGCTGGGCGTTGTCGTTCGACAGCGCGGCGAGCCAGCGGCGCAGCGCGGGCGTGGGCACCACCATGATCCCGGTGTTGACCTCGCGGATCGCGCGCAGCACGTCGTCGGCGTCCTTGTGTTCGACGATCCGCTGTACGGAAGGCCGGCCGGCGTCCGACTCACCGGCGGCGGCGCGGACGATGCGGCCGTAGCCGGCGGGATCGTCGAGGTCCACGGTGAGGAGGCCGAGTCGGTCGGTGCCGGCGGCGGCGAGCAGCGTGCGCAGGGTCTCGGCGCGGGTCAGCGGCACGTCGCCGTAGAGGATCAGCGTGGGGACGGCGTCGTCGAGGTGGGGCAGGGCCTGCATCACCGCGTGGCCGGTGCCGAGCTGGGGGGCCTGCAGCGCCCAGGCGAGGTCCGGCGCGTTCAGCGCGGCGCGGACGCGCTCGGCGCCGTGGCCGTGGACGACGACGATCCGGCCGGGCGACAGGCCGCGGGCCGTGTCGAGGACGTGTCCGAGCAGAGGACGGCCGGCGAGCCGGTGGAGTACCTTCGGCAGGTCGGATCGCATCCGTTTGCCCATGCCGGCGGCCAGCACGACGACATTCATCGAAATCTGCTTTTGAATCAGAGGGTTGCAGTGGATTCTTCGGCGCTTCCGGGGCATGGTAGCACGCGATGGGGGCGGCTTTCCGTGCGGTTCGTCGCGTTGTGTGTCGCGTTGTCCGGCTGTTCGCTGGTGCCGCGGCTCGGCTACGAGAACCTGCCCACGCTCGCGACCTGGCGGGCCGACGGCTACCTCTCCCTGAATGCCGAGCAGAAGGCGCTGGCCTCCCGCCGGATCGAGGCGGTCCACGCCTGGCACCGGCGGACCCAGCTGGACGACTACGCCGCCTTCCTCCGGGAGGTGCAGCGGCGGCTCGCCGCCGGCGACGTCGACGAGGCGCAGCTGCGGGAGTGGCGGCTCGCGCTCTTCGAGCGCTGGAAGCCGATCGCCGAACAGGTGGCGCCGGGGGTCGCGGAGGTCGCCACCACGCTCGCGCCCGAGCAGCTCGCGCGGATGCGCACGGAGATGCAGCGGGACAACGACAAGGTCCGCCGCGAATGGATGCCGCCCGGCCGAACCGAGCGGATCGAGGCGCGGACGAAGCGCTACCTGGATCGTGCCGAGCTGTTCCTGGGCTCGCTCACCCCCGAGCAGAAGCAGTTCGCGCGGCGATTCGCGGCCGAGGTGCCGGACACCGAGGACATCTGGTTCGCGCAGCGGGTGGGCCGGAGGCAGGACCTAATCGCGGTGATGGACCGGATCGGCAGCGAA
>JBAXJZ010000212.1:0-7278 GCA_037137595.1 Burkholderiales bacterium
CCGGCGACCCGTCGCCGGGCCCGCCGGAGTCGCGGTCCGCGCTCACGCGCGCTCGGCCACCCAGCCCTGGACCGAGGCCAGCGCCTTCGGCAGCGCGGCGGCGTCGGTGCCGCCGGCCATCGCCATGTCGGGCTTGCCGCCGCCCTTGCCGCCCACCTGCTGCGCGACGAAGTTCACCAGCTCGCCGGCCTTGACCTTGCCGACCGCGTCGGCGGTGACGCCCGCGGCCAGCTGGACCTTGCCGTCGGACACCGCGGCCAGCACGATCGCCGCCGACTTCAGCTTGTCCTTGAGCTTGTCCATCGTCTCGCGCAGCGTCTTCGCGTCGGCGCCGTCGAGCGCCACCGCGAGCACCTTCAGGCCCTTGACCTCGACGGCCCTGGCCACGAGCTCGTCGCCCTGGCTCGCCGCCAGCTTCGACTTGATCTTCGCGAGCTCGCGCTCGGCCGCGCGCGCCGATTCGAGCAGCTGCTCGATCTTGCCGCGCAGCTCGGAGACCGGCGCCTTGAACGCGCCGGCCGCGTCGTGCAGCACGTTCTCCACGCCCTGCACCCAGGCCAGCGCCACGTCGCCGCAGACCGCTTCCACGCGGCGGATGCCGGCGGCCACGCCGCCTTCGGACACGATCTTGAACAGACCGATGTCGCCGGTGCGTGCGACGTGCGTGCCGCCGCACAGCTCGCGCGACGAGCCGATGTCGAGCACGCGGACCGTGTCGCCGTACTTCTCGCCGAACAGCGCCATCGCGCCGCCCGCAACCGCGTCGTCGAAGCCCATCACCTGCGCCTGCGTCGCGTGGTTCCCGAGGATCTCGGCGTTGACCCGTGCCTCGACCTCGCGGATCTGTTCGGCGGTCATCGGCGAATGGTGCGAGAAGTCGAAGCGCGTCTTGTCCGCGTCGACCAGCGAGCCCTTCTGCTGGACGTGCGCGCCCAGCACCTCGCGCAGCGCCTTGTGCATCAGGTGCGTCGCCGAGTGATGGCGCATCGTGCGCGCGCGGCGCGCCACGTCGACGCGGGCCTTCACCTCGTCGCCCACCTGCAGCGCCCCGGCCTCGAGCCGGCCGTGGTGGCCGAACACCTCGGCCTGCACCTTCAGCGTGTCGTCCACCGAGAAGCGCGCGCCGTGCCGGCCTTCCAGCAGACCCTGGTCGCCGACCTGGCCGCCGGACTCCGCGTAGAACGGCGTGCGGTCGAGCACGATCACCGCGCCCTGCCCCGCCTCGGTCCGCTGCACCGCGGTCCCGTCGACGTACAGCGCGGCGATCCGCGCGCCGTCGATCTCGAGCTGCTCGTAGCCGTGGAAATGCGTGACCACGCCGGAGTACTCGAGCGAGCCGCCCGTCTTGAACTTGCCGGCCGCGCGCGCGGTGCGGCGCTGCCGCTCCATCGCCGCGTCGAAGCCCGACTCGTCGACCGCCACGCCGCGCTCGCGGCAGACGTCGGCGGTCAGGTCGAGCGGGAAGCCGTAGGTGTCGTAGAGCTTGAACGCGGTCTCGCCGTCGAGCGTCTTCGTGCCCGAGGCCAGCGCGGCGTTCAGGATCTGCATGCCGTTCTCGAGGGTCTCGCCGAAGCGCTCCTCCTCCTGGCGCAGCACGTCGATCACGGTCTGCTGCGCGTCGCGCAGCTCCGGATACGCGTCGCCCATCGCGGCGACGAGGTCGGGCACCAGCTTGTGGAAGAACGGCTTCGTCTGGCCGAGCTTGTGGCCGTGGCGCAGCGCGCGACGCGCGATCCGGCGCAGCACGTAGCCGCGGCCCTCGCTGCCGGGGATCACGCCGTCGACGATCAGGAACGAGCAGGCGCGGATGTGGTCGGCGATGACCTTGAGCGAGGGCGTCGACAGGTCCGCGACACCGGTCTCGCGCGCGGCCGCCCGGATCAGGTCCTGGAACAGGTCGATCTCGTAGTTGCTGTGCACGTGCTGCAGCACGGCCGCGATCCGCTCCAGGCCCATGCCGGTGTCGACACAGGGCTTGGGCAGCGGCGTGAGCGTGCCCGACGCGTCCCGGTCGTACTGCATGAAGACCAGGTTCCAGATCTCGATGTACCGGTCGCCGTCGGCGTCGGGGCTGCCGGGCGGGCCGCCGAACACCTCGGGGCCGTGGTCGTAGAAGATCTCCGAGCACGGGCCGCAGGGGCCGGTGTCCGCCATCTGCCAGAAGTTGTCCGACGCGTAGCGAGCGCCCTTGTTGTCGCCGATGCGCACGATGCGCTCGACGGGCACGCCGATCTCCTTCTCCCAGATGCCGTAGGCCTCGTCGTCCTCGCTGTAGACGGTGACCCAGAGCTTCTCCTTCGGCAGGCCGTAGACGCCGGTGAGCAGCGTCCAGGCGAAGCGGATCGCGTCGCGCTTGAAGTAGTCGCCGAACGAGAAGTTGCCCAGCATCTCGAAGAACGTGTGATGCCGGGCCGTGTAGCCCACGTTCTCGAGGTCGTTGTGCTTGCCGCCGGCGCGCACGCTGCGCTGCGCGGTGGTGGCCCGCCTGTACGGCCGCGGATCCTTGCCGAGGAACACGTCCTTGAACTGGACCATGCCGCTGTTGGTGAACAGCAGGGTCGGGTCGTTGGCCGGCACCAGCGACGACGAGCGCACGATCGTGTGGCCCTGGGATTCGAAGTACTCGAGGAACTTCCGGCGGATGTCGGCCGACTTCATGTCTTTGATTCGACGGGATTTTCGGAGCAACCCGAGAGGTTAACACAGGGCCCGCGCGCCGGTGCGCGGCGGGCCGCGGGACACGGGGGTCGGACCGGCGCGTCGCGCAAGCCTCGGAAAACCCGTGTCGGCGCCATGCCCGCCGGCGTCGGCGGAACCCCCGACGCGACCGGAGGCCCTCCGGAAGCGCGCTACCATCGGCGCGTTCCCCGCCTCCCCCCACTGCCCCGATGCCCGCAGCTCTCGAAGGAATCCGCGTCCTCGACCTCTCCCGCGTGCTGGCGGGCCCGTGGTGCTCGCAGGCCCTCGCCGACCTCGGCGCCGACGTCGTCAAGGTCGAACGCCCCGGCGCCGGCGACGACACCCGCGGCTGGGGGCCGCCCTTCCTCAAGGACCGCGAGGGCCGGGACACCGCCGACTCTGCCTACTACCTCGCCGCGAACCGCAACAAGCGCTCGATCGAGGTGGACCTGTCCACCGAGGCCGGCCGCGAGGTGGTGCTCGCCCTCGCCCGCGTCTCCGACGTGGTGGTGGAGAACTACAAGGTCGGCGCGCTGAAGAAGTACGGGCTCGACTACGACGGCCTCAGGGCGGTCAACCCGCGTCTCGTCTACTGCTCGATCACCGGCTTCGGCCAGACCGGCCCGTGGTCGCACCGCGCCGGCTACGACTTCATCATCCAGGGCATCGGCGGACTGATGTCCGTGACCGGCGAGGCCGACGACCGCCCCGGCGGCGGCCCGCAGAAGGTCGGCGTGGCCGTGGCCGACCTCTTCACCGGCATGTACGCGACGCAGGCGATCCTCGCCGCGCTGTTCCACCGCGAGCGCACCGGCGAGGGCCAGCACCTCGACCTCGCCCTGCTCGACGTGCAGGTCGCGATGACGGCGAACATGTCGTCGAACTACCTGCACTCGGGCACGCCGCCGAAGCGCTGGGGCAACGCCCATCCGAACCTCGTCCCCTACCAGACCTTCAAGGCGTCCGACGGCTGGATCATCGTCGCGGTGGGCAACGACGGGCAGTTCCGCCGGTTCGTCGAGCTGGGCGGCGAGCCCGGGCTGGCCGACGACCCGCGCTTCGTCCGCGTCCAGGATCGCATCCGCAACCGCGAGACGCTGATCCCGCTGCTGGCCGGGATGGTCGCGAAGCGCAGCCAGCAGGCCTGGATCGACGGCATGGAGGCCGCCGGCGTGCCCTGCGGACCGATCAACGACCTGCATCAGGTCTTCGAGAACCCTCAGGTCCGCGCCCGCGGGATGCGGATCGAGATCGAGCGCCCGGACGCGGGCCCGGTCGCGCTGGTCGCGAACCCGGTGAAGGCCTCGCGCACCCCGCCGTCGTACCGGATGCCGCCGCCCCGCCTGGGCGAGCACACCGACGCGGTGCTCGCCGAGGTGCTGGGCTGGGATGCCGCGCGGATCGCTGCCGCGCGGGCCGCTGGCGCCATCGGCCCGGGGGCGGCCGGACGGAGCGATGGCTGACGCGGCCGACCGGAACCTCCCGGCCGCGAGCTTCGACAGGGCGCCCGCGGTCGGCGCCGACCGGCCCACGGTTCCGCTGTGGCGCACCTCGACCGCCGGCGCGCTGCTGGCGATCGCGCTCCTCGTCGCGGCCACGGTGGGCGCCGCGATCTGGCTGTCGATCATCGACCAGCGCCGGCAGGCGCAGGAGCACCTGACCCGCACCGCGCACCAGGCGTCGCTGCAGATCCGGGGCCGCCTCATCGAGACCGAGCAGCTGCTGCTGCTCGAGGGGTCGGGCTACGCGAGCTCGGCCGCCCGCTTCCGCAGCGACATGCAGGACCTGCTTGCCGCGAACGCGGCGCTGCTGCGGGTCGAGCTGCGCGCGCGAGACGGCACGACGGCGCTCGCCATCGACGCGCCGCCGCCGCGCCCCTCGCTGCCGGACTCGCTGCGCACCGAGCTGTCGCCCGAAGCCGCCGCCGCGTTCGACGTCGCGACGCGGATGAACCGCCTCTCGTATTCACGGCCGTATTTCGTGAATGTCGGCGGCACCGGCTTCGACCTGATGGACCTCGTCGTGCCCACCGGCGACGTCGACGGGCCGCTGATCGTCGCGACCTACGCGCCGCAGCGCATCCTCGATCACTTCCTGCCACCCGACCTGCCGGGCGGCCAGCTCTACGCGCTGGTGGAGGCCGACGGCACCGTCGCCGCCCGGCAGGCCAGCGTCGGCCAGGCGCGCGGCGAGCTGAGCGCCGTCAGCCCGCTCGCGCGCACCGGCACGACACTGCAGGTCCGGGTCGATGCGGTGCAGGAGCGGCCGCGACTGATACCGAACCTGCTGACCGGCCTGGTGGCCGCGACCTCGGTCGGCCTGGGCCTCGCGATGTTCTTCCTGGTGCGCGACATCCGGCAGCGCGCGCGGGCCGAACACGCGCTGCGGGAGCAGGTGCAGTTCCGGCGCGCGGTCGAGGACTCGATCGAGCACGGACTGATGGTGTTCGACCTCGAGGGCCGGGTGGTGCATGTGAACTCGGCGGTGGAGCGCATCTCCGGCTACTCGCGCGACGAGCTGATCGGCCTCCGGGTGCCGCTGCCCTACTCGACGCCGGAGGCCAGGCGCGACTACGAGGTCTACCTCGAACGCATCCTGCGCGCGCCCGACGACGCGAGCCGCGAAGCCGAGCGGCTGCGCGGTTACACCACGCAGTACCAGCGCCGCGACGGCGCGCTGATCGACGTCTTCATCGTCGAGTCCGCGGTGCTCGACGCGGCCGGCGCTCGGATCGGCACGCTGTTCCTCGGGCTCGACGTGACCGAGCAGCGGCGCATCGAGGACCTCGCGCGGCGCCAGCAGGAGGTGCTGCAGTCGCGCTCGCGGCTCGCCACGCTCGGCGAGATGGCCTCGACGCTGTCGCACGAGCTGAACCAGCCGCTGGCGGCGATCACCAGCTACGCCGCGGCCTGCGAGAACCTGGTCGCGGCCACGCCGCCGCGCCCCGAGCCGGTCTCGCAGGCACTGCGCGGCATCAAGGCCCAGGCCGAGCGCGCGGGCCAGGTGATCCGGTCGGTGCAGGCCTTCCTGCGGCGGCGCGCGGTCGATCGCGGCGAGGTCGACCTCGCCGCGCTGCTGCGCGGCCTCGAACCGCTGCTGCGGCTGCAGGCCACGCGGACCGGGGCGAGCGTGTCGATCGACGTCCCCCAGGGCACGATCGCGTGGGCCGACCGGATCATGCTCGAGCAGGTGCTGCTCAACCTCACGCGCAACGGCTTCGAGGCGATGGCCGACGTCGTCCCCGGCGACCGTGTGCTCGCGATCTCGGCCCGCGCGCGGGCGGACGACGAACGCGGCGAGCGCGTCGAGGTGACCGTCGTCGACCGCGGCCGCGGCGTGCCGCCCGAGGTGACCCCTCAGCTCTTCACCGCGTTCTTCACCACCAAGTCGGAAGGCATGGGGCTGGGCCTGAGCCTGTGCCGCTCGGTGATCGAGCAGCATGGTGGCCACCTCCGCTACGACCCGCGCCCCGGCGGGGGCTCGATCTTCGCCTTCGACCTGCCGCGTCACGCCGAGACCGCCGTGCGTGCCGACCCCTCTCCGCGGTCTGGAGTTCCCTCATGACCGACACCCCGATCTCGGGCACCGTCCACGTGGTCGAGGACGACACCGTCCTCGCCGACGCGCTCTGCCTGCTGCTGATGTCGCGGGGCCTGTCGGCCGTCGCGTTCCCGAGCGGCGAGGACTTCCTCGCTCGCGTCGATGCCGGCTGGCCCGGCGGCCCGGCCTGCGTGCTGATGGATGTGCGGATGAAGGCGCTCTCGGGCATCGAGACCTTCGACCGCCTGCGCGCGCGCAAGCCGGCGATGTCGGCGCCGGTGATCTTCCTCACCGGCCACGGCGACATCTCGATGGCCGTCGACGCGGTGAAGAACGGCGCGTTCGACTTCTTCGAGAAGCCGTTCAACGACAACCGTCTGGTCGACCGCGTGATGCAGGCGCTCTCGGACTCGCAGAGCCGCCTCGAGCACGCCGACAGCAGCGGTCGCATCCGCAGCCGCCTGGACCGACTCACGGCCCGCGAGCGCGACGTGATGGACCTGATCCTCGAAGGCAAGCTGAACAAGGTGATCGCCGACGACCTCGGCATCTCGATGCGCACGGTGGAGGTGCATCGCTCGAACGTGTTCAGCAAGATGGGCGTGCGCAGCGCGGTCGAACTCGCCCGGCTGCTCGAGAACCTGAAGGACTGACCCCGACCCGTGCACCGTGCCATGCCGCGGTGCAGCGACCTCTGCGGCCTGCGTCGCGTCGTCGACGACCCGTAGAACGGCCCTGTTGCGGGCCGCGAAGGCTCGGGTAGACTCTCGCAACCGCGCGGGGGCCCCCCCGCCGGGCGACTCGATACCTACGAATCCGGGGGAGATACCCAGCATGCGCATCCGCAACCACCGCGACTTCTGGTCGGGGGTGCTCTTCATCGCGACCGGGATCCTGTTCATGGTCCTGTCCCGCCAGTATCAGATGGGCACGGCGGCCAAGATGGGCCCCGGCTACTTCCCGACGATCCTCGGCGGCCTGATGGCCGTGCTCGGCCTGATGATCATGCTGCCGGCCTTCACCAAGAAGGGCCCGGAGGTGCGGGTCGACAAGATGGAC
>JBAXJZ010000213.1:0-7272 GCA_037137595.1 Burkholderiales bacterium
CAGCCGCCGCCGGCCGCGACCGTGGCGAGCACCGCCAGCGCCGACGCGGCGATGCCGATCCCCACCCCGCCGAACAGCCAGATCGTGAGGTCCGCGCGGCCGAGCGCGGCCAGCCGCTCGATCACGATCGCCGACACGAACACCAGCGAGAACGCGCTGGCCGCCCCGGCGACGCATCGCACGAGCATCCAGGTCGCCACGCTGCCGGGCACGGCCATCGCGGCGAGCGCGACGATCGAGGTCGCGAGGCCGGCCCGCGCGAGCGCGACCTGCATCGGCCGCGAGCCCACCCGCGACGCGGCCAGCGCGCCGCCGAGGTAGCCGGCGAAGTTCGCGGCCGCGACCCAGCCGGCCGCGGTCAGCGACAGTACGCCCTCGGCGAGCATCTCGGGCAGGATCGGCGTGTAGACGAAGCGGCCCACGCCCATCACCGCGACCAGCGCGGCGATGCCGGGCCACAGCGCGCGGCGGGCGGCGGCGCGGGCGGGATCGCTCATCGGGCCTCGCGGGGAGCGGGGCGGGTGCGGACGGGCGTGCGGCCGCGGCGGACCGGTCCGCCCGTCAGCGAACTGCGGCGGGCAGCCCCGTCGACACCGGCGCTGCCGCCGGCCCCGGCGCGCCGGCCTGCGCGGTCACCTGCGTGACGGTCGGCACCGCCTTGTACTCCCAGCGCTTCCACGCGGCGAGCACCATGTCCGGATACTCCGAGCGCCCGAGGCTGCCGTTGTAGCGCCCCAGCGCACGGAACAGGTCGCCGCGCTCGATGTCGAGGTAGTGGCGCAGGATCACGCAGCCGTAGCGCAGGTTGGTGCGTGCGTCGAAGAGCCCGGCCGGATCGCCGTCGCCGATCAGCCGCGTCCAGAACGGCATCACCTGCATGTAGCCGCGCGCGCCGGCCGACGAGATCGCGTGGCGCCGGAAGCCGCTCTCGACCTGGATCAGCCCCAGCACCAGGTGCGGGTCGAGCCCGGCGCGCTGCGCCTCGTAGCGCACCATCTGCAGGAATTCGTAGCGCTCGCGGTGGGTGGGCTTGTGCCGCACCGGCAGGCGCACGCCCATCTCGGCCAGCCAGTCGGCCTTCTCCATCGCCGTCGCGTAGCGCGGCTCGGGCGGCGAGCGGTCGAGCAGCGCGGCGGCCAGCGCCGAGCGGACCGAGTCCGACAGGGGTTCGTAGAGCTGGGCACCGGCCCGCGCGTCGCGCGGCGCGGCGGCGAGCGCCAGGCCGAGGGCGAGCGCCGACGCGACGACGGTCCTCGTGACCCGCCACCGCGCCCGTGTGTCCGTTCCGTTCCGTCGCCGTTCGCTCAACACGCCTTCAGGGCATCCGCCACCGCAGCGAAGGCCCCGTCGAGCGGCACCGGCGTCGTCTTCAGACCGCGCCGCACCGTCAGTTCCACGTTGCCTTCCTTCAGACCGCGATCGCCGATCGTGACCCGCAGGGGCACGCCGATCAGCTCCCAGTCGGCGAACATCGCACCCGGCCGCTCGTCGCGGTCGTCCAGGATCACGTCGATGCCCGCCGCCAGCATCTGATCGTACAGGCGGTCGGCGGCCTCGCGGACGCCGGCGGACCGCGAGTAGCCGAGCGGCGTAATCACGACGTCGAACGGCGCGATCGGACGGGGCCAGACGATGCCTTTTTCATCATGGTTCTGCTCGATGGCGGCCGCCGGCAGCCGGGTGATGCCGATGCCGTAGCAGCCCATCTCGATCGTCTTGGACTTGCCGTCCTCGTCGACGAAGGTCGCGTTCATCGCCTGCGAGTACTTCGTGCCGAGGTAGAACACGTGGCCCACCTCGATGCCGCGCTGGATCGCCAGCCGACCCTTCCCGTCCGGCGAGGGGTCGCCCTCGACCACGTTGCGCAGGTCGGCGACGAGCACGTCCGGGCCGCCGGGCATCGGCAGGTCGCGGCCCCAGTTGACGCCCGTGTAGTGGACGTCCACGACGTTGGCGCCGCAGACGAAGTCGCTCATGTTCGCGACCGTGCGGTCCACGACGAGCTTCACCGGCGCCTTCGTGCCGATCGGCCCGAGATAGCCCGGCGTGCAGCCGAAGTGCTGGACGATCTCGGCCTCGGTGGCGAAGCGGAAGCCGGCGAGCCCGGGCACCTTCCCCGCCTTCACCTCGTTGAGCTCGTGGTCGCCGCGGACCAGCAGCAGCCAGACCTGAGTGAACACCACGCGGCGCGGCGTGTTCGCGTCGTCGCCGTCCTTCACCGGTTCGAGCTCGTCCACCGCCAGCACCAGCGACTTCACCGTCCGCTCGAGCGGCAGCCCGAGCAGCGCCGCGACGTCCTCGCAGCGCGCCTTGCCGGGCGTGGGGGCCTTCGCGAGCGCCTGCGTGGCCGCCGCGCGCTCGGCCACGAGCGGCAGCGCCTCGGCGAGCTCGACGTTGGCCGCGTAGTCGGAGTCCGGGCACCAGGCGATCGCGTCCTCGCCGGTCTCGGCGATGACCTGGAACTCGTGCGACGCGTTACCGCCGATGGCGCCGGTGTCGGCCGCCACCGCGCGGAACTGCAGGCCCATCCGCTGGAAGATCCGCACGTAGGCGTCGTACATCGCCTTGTAGCTGACCAGCGCGGCCTGCGGCGAGCGGTCGAACGAGTACGCGTCCTTCATCGTGAACTCGCGGCCGCGCATCACGCCGAAGCGCGGGCGCCGCTCGTCGCGGAACTTGGTCTGGATGTGGTACAGGTTCTTCGGCATCTGCCGGTAGCTGCGGATCTCGGTGCGCGCCACGTCGGTGATCACCTCCTCGGAGGTGGGCTGCACGATGAAGTCGCGCTCGTGCCGGTCCTTGATCCGCATGAGCTCGGGGCCGTATTTCTCCCAGCGGCCCGACTCCTGCCAGAGCTCGGCCGGCTGGATCACCGGCATCAGCAGCTCGATCGCGCCCGCCCGGTTCATCTCCTCGCGGACGATCCCCTCGACCTTGCGGATCACCCGGAGACCCATCGGCATGTACGTGTAGATGCCCCCGGCGAGCTTCTTGATCATGCCGGCGCGGGTCATCAGCCGGTGGCTGACCACCTCGGCGTCCGAGGGCGCTTCCTTGAGCGTCGAGATGAGGAATCGGGAGGCTTTCATGGGGGACGTGTGCGGCACGCGCGGGCGCGCCGGGGTGCGGGCGGATCGGCGGATTCTACGGGATCGGCCCCGACCGACCGACCGGCGGCCGGGGCGCGCGGACCGTGGCCCGTCCCCGCGCCGGGACGTCGGGGGCGCGGGCGGATCGCGTCGATATAATCGAGCCAACTTTCAGGATCCGAGGCTGGTCCATGCTGGACAAGGACGGCTACCGCCCGAACGTCGGCATCATCCTGGTCAATCCGCGCAACGAGGTCTTCTGGGGCAAGCGGATCCGCGAGCACTCGTGGCAGTTCCCCCAGGGCGGCATCAACCGCGGCGAGACGCCGGAGCAGGCGATGTACCGCGAGCTGCACGAGGAGGTCGGGCTGCGGCCCGAGCACGTGCGGATCATCGGGCGCACCCGCGACTGGCTCCGCTACGACGTGCCGCAGAACTGGGTGCGCCGCGAATGGCGCGGCCATTACCGGGGCCAGAAGCAGATCTGGTTCCTGCTGCGGCTGGTCGGCAAGGACAGCGACGTCTGCCTGCGCGCGACCGAGCATCCCGAGTTCGACGCCTGGCGCTGGAACGACTACTGGATCCCGCTCGAGTCGGTGATCGAGTTCAAGCGCGGGGTCTACGAGGCGGCGCTGACCGAACTGTCGCGGCTGCTGTTCGGCCGCCCGCAGCACGAGCCCTCGCGCTTCCTGCGCCAGAACGCGCGGCACCGCGGGCCGCGCGGCGACGGTCGGGGCGAGGCGCCGCACCCGGACGGCGGCCACGACCGGCCCGGCGACGCGGTGGTCCCGGCCGAGCCGCTGCTGCATCCGGACCCGGTGATGCGGCCGGCCCCGATCGCGCCCGTCGCGGTTCGGGACGGCATCGACGCGCCGCCCGCCGACGGAGCGGCACCGGAGGCTGACGGACGCTGACGGACACCCGGGGCCGCCGACGCGGCCCCGAGGCTCAGACCGGGGTCAGCAGCGGCCGCCCGGCGACGTGGGCGGCGACGTTGTCGAGCGTCAGCCGCCCCATCGCGGTCCGGGTGTCGTGGGTGCCGCTCGCGTGGTGCGGCTGCAGCACCACCCGCGGCACGTCGATCAGCGCCTGCGGCACGTTCGGCTCGTCGTCGAACACGTCCAGCCCCGCGCCGCCCAGCGCGCCCGAGCGCAGCAGCTCGATCATCGCCGGCTGGTCGACGACCGAGCCGCGGGCGATGTTGACGAAGTGGCCCGTCGGGCCGAGCGCCTCGAGCACCGCCCGCGAGACGATGCCCTTCGTCGCCGCGCCGCCCGGGCAGGCGGCGATCACCACGTCGGCCCAGCGGGCCATCTCCACCGGGTCGGCGTGGTAGGCCCAGTCCACCGGCTTGCGGTTCGGGCCGTGGTAGGCGATCTCGGTGCCGAAGGCCGCGCAGCGCGTGGCGATCGCGTGGCCGATGCGGCCCAGCCCGACGATGCCCACCTTGCGCTTCGCCACCGCCGTGGTCAGCGGCATCGTGCCGCGCCTGACCCACGAGCCGTCGCGGACCCAGCGGTCGGCCGCCACCACCTGGCGCAGCGACGCGAGCATCAGCGCGACCGCGAGGTCGGCGACGTCGTCGGTCAGCACGTCCGGGGTGTTGGTCACCGCGATGCCTTTCGACTTCGCGTGCTTCAGGTCGATCGCGTCCACGCCCACGCCGAAGCACGAGATCAGCTTCAGGCCCGGCAGCGCATCCATCAGCGCCGCCTCGCAGCCGCGGCCGCCCGAGGTGACCACCACCTCGCAGGCGCCGGCGAGCGAGGCGAGCAGCGCCGGCTTGTCGGCCGCCTCCCAGTAGCGGTGGACCGTCCAGGTCGATTCCAGCTCGCGCTGGGTGGGCTCGTGCAGGGCGGTCAAGAGCAGGACGGGACGGGTCATGGCGCGGCTCCGCGGCGGTCGGGGGGATCGGGGCGCCGCAGTATAGGCCCGCCGTCGCTCACGCGCCCCGGAACACCTCCGACTCGCCGTGCGCGGCGAGCAGCTCCAGCAGCTTCTTGCGGATCAGCATCCCGGGCCGGTCGCTGTCCATCGAGAACTCCACGCCGCGGCGGCGGACGTCGACCAGCGCGTCGGGGTCGGTGGACTCCAGGATCTCCTTGTCCTCGCGGGTGATCACGTGGTCGAAGTCGATCAGCAGCTGCGCCGGGCAGTCCTCTTCGGTGTCGTTCCGGAACAGCCACTGCGCGAGCTGGATCCGGCCGTCGTCGATCGGCGTGAAGCAGTTGATGATCACGTGCCGGATGCCGCTCGGGTACTCGATGTCGAGCCGGCGCGAGAACGGCAGGTAGTAGGCGTTGCGCATGTGGCGCGTGGTCACCGGATCGTCGACGCCGCTCACGCGGCGGTAGGCCGGCGGATTGGCCGCGTCGATCACCGTCTCGGCGTAGAAGCCGCCGTCCTGGTCGACCAGCTCGTAGCGGCTGGGCTTCGGCTGCGCGGCGACGCCGAAGGTCGCGCGGTGCACGAAGCTGAAGTGCGAGTTGTCGAACGAGTTCTCGAGCGCGCGCAGCGGGCTGGTGGCCCACTCCTCGTGGAACTGGAAGATCGTGCGGAAGCTCGGGTCGTCGAACTCCGGCACCTCGGGGATCGGCGCGATCGGTTCCTCGAGCGCGACCCACGCGTAGCCGTAGCGGGCGACGCAGCGGTAGGCGGTGGTCCGGTAGTCCTCGGGGATCGCGCGGTCCGGCTCGTACTGCGGGATGCGCACGACGCGGCCGGTCCGGTCGTAGGTCCAGCCGTGGTAGCCGCAGGTGATGCGGCCGCCCTCGCACCACCCGCGGCTGAGCTTCGCCGTGCGGTGGCAGCAGCGGTCCTTCAGCGCGGCCGGCGCGCCCTCGGCGTCGAGGAACAGCACGATCGGCTCGCCCAGCAGCGTGAAGGGCTTCGGCCCGTCGGCGAGGTGGGACAGCGGCATCACCGCGTGCCAGAACTTCCGGAACACCGGCTGCTTCGTCGTCAGCATCGTTTCATCTCCCCCGGCCGCGCCGTTCGGCGTGCGCGGCGCGCATCGTCGCGACGAGCGCACGCGCGTCGGCGCGCAGCCCGTCCATGTCGAGACCCGGGATCGCGTCGTCCTCGACGACGACGCGCCCGGCCACCATCAGTCGCCGCAGCCGCGGCCGGCCGCCGCTCGCCACCGTGGCCACCGCCGGATCGTGCAGCCCCATGAACCGCGGGTCGTCGAGCGACCAGATCGCGAGGTCCGCCGCCTGGCCCGGCTCCAGCGTGCCCACGCGCGGCAGGCCGAGCACCTGCGCGCCGCCGGCGGTGCCGATCCGCACCACCTCATCGGTGGTGATCGCGTCGGCGCCGTGCGCGAAGCGGTGGGCGTGCCAGCAGGCGTGCGCCTCGCTCAGCATGTCGGCCGCCTCGTTCGAGGCCGCGCCGTCGACCGCGAGCGAGACCGCGGCGCCCGCACGCAGCAGCGCCGGCACCGGCGCGATGCCCGAGCCCAGCCGCGCGTTGCTCTGCGGGCAGTGGGCGATGCCGGTGCCGGTGGCCGCGACCTGCGCGACCTCGGCCTCGGACAGGTGGACCATGTGCGCGAACCAGACGTCCGGCCCCACCCACTCGTGGCGCTCGACGAAGTCCATCGGCGTGCAGCCGTGGACCTCGCGGCAGAAGCGCGGGTAGTCGGCGGTCTCGGACAGGTGGCTGTGCAGGCGGATGCCCATCGCACGCGCGGCGCGGGCGATCGGCTTCAGTTCGTCGGGCTCGACCGACCAGGTGGGCGTGGTCGGCGCGCAGACCACGCGGCGCATCGCGTCGGGGGCGGGATCGTGGAAGCGGTGAACGTCGCGCTCGATCGCCGCGAGCATCGCGTCTAGCGGTTCGGGCGCGGTCTGCGGCGGCGGGTCGACGTCGATCGCGCGCGCCTTGGTCTGGCCGCCGCGGCAGAGCACGAAGCGCTGGCCCAGTGCCGCGGCCTCGTCGAAGACCGCGGCCGACGCGTCGTAGGGCATGCCCGGCCAGTAATGGTACTGGTGGTCGGCCACCGTCGTGCAGCCCGACAGCAGCAGTTCGACCAGCCCGACACGCGCGGCCGTGCGCAGCGCGGCCTCGTGGTCGAAGTAGCGGCGGTAGGCCACCGGCACCGCCGACAGCCAGGGCAGCAGCGGCAGGTCGATGCCCTCGGGCACGCCCTTGAGCAGGCTCTGGAACAGGTGGTGGTGGGTGT
>JBAXJZ010000214.1:0-7228 GCA_037137595.1 Burkholderiales bacterium
GGGTCGTCCGGCCCGCACCCGCCGCTCCCGGAACACCGTCTGCATCACCCGCGCGGTGCCGAGGTTCACCAGCTCCTGGCCGATCGCGTGGGCCTCGTCCTCGACGATGTCGAGCGTGACGTCGGCGCCGACCGCGCGCAGGCCGCGGTAGGCCTGCATCGCATGCACGGACGGCACGACGCTGTCGAACTCGCCGTGGATCAGGTGCACCGTGGCGCCCACCTGCTCGCCGTCGACCATCGGACGGGCGAGCCGCCCCGCATAGGCGACGACGATCGCGGCGAGCGAGTCGCGGGCGCGCGCGATCTGCAGCGCGATGGTCGCGCCCTGGCCGAACCCGACCAGCACCGTCGCGCCGCGGTCCACGCCGAGCCGCGCCTGCAGCGCCTCGATGCGGTCGGCCACCGCCCGGGTCGCCGCGTCGACGCGGGCCGCCCGCGTGTCGCGGTCGGCCGCGTCGTACCAGTCGCGCCCCGGACCGCGGCGGTTCAGGCCCTGCAGCAGCACCGCGGTCGCCCCCGGGAACTTCAGCTGCCAGGCGATCGCCACCGGCGCGAAGGTCTCGGGCGAGGAGCCGGCGCCGTGCAGGAAGACCAGCAGGCGTCGCGGCGCGCTCGCCGAGATCGGCGGCATCTCGAGCCACAGCTGTTCGCGGGGCTCGCTCATCGGCACGCGCCCCTCACAGCAGGTACCGCCCGATGCTCCAGGCGGCCGCGGCCATCACCGCCGACGCCGGGATCGTCAGCACCCACGCCCAGACGATGTTGCCGGCGAGCCCCCAGCGGACCGCCGAGAACTTCTGCGCCGAGCCCACGCCGACGATCGCGCCGGTGATGGTGTGCGTGGTGGAGACCGGGATGCCGAACGAGGATGCGATGAACAGCGTCATCGCGCCGCCGGTCTCGGCGCAGAAGCCGCCGACCGGCCTCAGCTTGGTGATCTTCTGGCCCATCGTCTTCACGATCCGCCAGCCGCCGAACATCGTTCCCAGGCCCAGCGCGAGGTAGCACGACAGCACGACCCAGCCGGGCAGGTGGTCGGGCCCGGTGGCGCCGGCCGCGATCAGCAGCAGCCAGATGATGCCCATCGTCTTCTGCGCGTCGTTGCTGCCGTGCCCGAGGCTGTACATCGCCGACGAGACCAGCTGCAGCCGGCGGAACCAGCGGTCGATGCGCCGCGGCGACGAGCGCTGGAACCCCCATGCGACGACCACCATCAGGGTCGAGCCCAGCACGAAGCCCAGCAGCGGCGAGACCAGGATGAACGCGGCCACCTTCAGGATGCCCGAGGCGATCAGCGCGTCGACGCCTTCCTTGGCGATCGTCGCGCCGATCATGCCGCCGATCAGCGCGTGCGACGAACTCGACGGGATGCCGAACCACCAGGTGATCACGTTCCACGCGAGCGCGCCCGCGAGCGCGCCGAAGATCACGTAGTGGTCGACGATCGACGGGTCGACGATGCCCTTGCCCACGGTGGCCGCGACCTTGAGCTCGAAGAGCGCGTAGGCCAGCATGTTGAAGAACGCCGCCCACAGCACCGCGTGGTAGGGCTTCAGCACGCCGGTCGACACGACGGTGGCGATCGAGTTCGCCGCGTCGTGGAAGCCGTTCATGAAGTCGAACGCCAGCGCGAACGCGACCAGGAACACCAGCGTGATGAGGGGGATCGTCAGCTCGTTCATCGTGGTGTCGACGCGTCCGTCAGGCGACCGCGCACGTCATGCGTTCTCGAGGACGACGCCCTCGAGGATGTTCGCGACGTCCTCGCACTTGTCGGTCAGCGACTCGAGCAGCTCGTAGATCGCCTTCATCTTGATGACCTGCCGCACGTCCGACTCGCCGCGGAACAGCTTCGACATGGCCGAGCGCATCACCCGGTCCGCATCGGATTCGAGCTGGTCGATCTCCGTGCAGAGCTTCAGGATCGCCTCGGCGTTGTCCATGTTCGTCAGCAGCGCGACCGCGCTGCGCACGCGCTCCGCGCACATCTGCGACAGCAGCGCCAGCTGCATCGCCTCGGGCGTCACCGTCTGGATGTCGTAGAGCATCACCGACTCGGCCACGTCCTGGGTCAGGTCGAGGATGTCGTCCATCTGCGAGATCAGCTGATGGATGTCCTCGCGGTCGAACGGCGTGATGAAGGTCTTGTGCAGCAGCGCGACGGTCTCGTGCGTGACCTTGTCGGCCGAGGTCTCGATGCGGTCGATCTCCTCGAGTTCCCGCTGGCGCGCCTGCGGATCGTCGTACGACTGCATCAGGCTGACCAGGTGGGCGGCCCCTTCGACGATGCGGTCCGCATGCTGGTTGAAGAGTTCGAAGAAGCGGCCCTCACGGGGCATGAGACGGCCGAGCATGGGCGGATCCGGTCGGAGCGTGTCGCGGGCCGAGGGTAACAGAGAAACGGCCTGCGTCCCGGCGGCGCCTCGGCGTGCGTTTCAGGCGGCGGGGCCGCCGGCGGCGCGTCGCAGGCGGTCGAGGTAGGCCTCGTTCGACGGCGGCCTGCGGTCGCGCTGCGCCTCCCAGATCGTCTCGGCCAGCGCGTCGATCGCGCGGTGCGCGGCCTCGTGCTCGTCCCCGGTCGAGGCGAGCAGCGACTGCCACGCGGCGCGGATGCCGGGCGGCTGGTCGATCTGGAGCTGCTCGACGAGCGACAGATGCAGGCCGAGATGCAGGAACGGGTTCTCGCGGCCCGCGTCCGGCGGGAAGTCGGCGGCGAGCGCGCGTTCGGTGTCCTCGAGCAGCGCGTGGTACTCCGGATGGCGCGCGATCCAGTCGGCCGCGATCGTCTCGAGCGGCGTCAGCGGCAGCGCGTCACGCCGCTTGCGCCACGCGTCGCAGAAGAACCGGCGGACGTCGTCACGACTCGGGTTGAACATCGCGTGTCCCGGCCTTCTTCGTCGCGGCCTTCTTCGTCGCGGCCTTCTTCGCGCCGACCTTCTTCGTGCCCGGCGTCTTCGCCGCGGGCTTCCCCGCGGCAGCCTTCCTGGCCGTCTTCGCCGCCTCGCTCCCCGGTGCCGCCGTCTTCGGCTTGAAGGCACACAGGTCCGACACCGGGCAGCGCCAGCATTCCGGCGAGCGCGCCTTGCAGACGTAGCGGCCGTGCAGGATCAGCCAGTGGTGCGCGTCCTTGAGGAACTCGGCGGGCACCGCCTTCATCAGCCCCGTCTCGACCGCGAGCGGCGTCTTGCCCGGCGCGAGCTTCAGCCGGTTCGCGACGCGGAAGATGTGCGTGTCCACCGCCATCGTCGGCTCGCCGAACGCGGTGTTGAGCACCACGTTCGCGGTCTTGCGGCCGACGCCGGGCAGCGCCTCCAGCGACTCGCGGTCACGCGGCACCTCGCCGCCGTGCTCGTCGACGAGGATCCGGCAGGCCTCGATCAGGTGCTTGGCCTTCGAGCGGTACAGGCCGATGGTCCTGATGTGGCCCTCGAGCCCGTCGACCCCCAGCGCGAGGATCGCGGCCGGCGTGTTCGCCACCGGGAAGAGGCGGCGGGTCGCGATGTTCACGCCGCGGTCGGTGGCCTGTGCCGACAGCAGCACGGCCGCCAGCAGCTCGAACGGCGTCGTGTACTCGAGCTCGGTGGTGGGCGAGGGGTTCGCCGCGCGCAGGCGGGTGAAGAGTTCGACGCGGTCGGCGCTCTTCATCGGGGGGCGGTCTCCAGCCGGGCCCGGGCCCGGGCGATCGCGGCCGCCACGATCGCACGCTTGCGCGCGGTCGCGTCGTCCTGCGGTCCGGCCTCCAGCGCGGCGAGCTTCTCGCGGGCCTCGCCGGCGAGGCGCTCGCGGTCCTCGGCCGCGATCCGTTCGAGGCGTGCGGCGCGGCGGCGGTGCCGGTCACGGGCGGCGTCGGCGTCGGCGCGTGTCCACGCGGCCAGCGCCGCCGGCGGCTCGACCATCTCGATGCAGTCGACCGGGCAGGGCGCGACACACAGGTCGCATCCGCTGCACAGCTCGGGGATCACCGCGTGCAGCCGCTTCGACGCGCCCGCGATCGCGTCGACCGGGCAGGCCTGGATGCACTTCGTGCAGCCGATGCACAGGTCGGCGATGATCCGCGCGACCCGGCGGGGGCCTTCGGTACCGCAGGCCGGATCGAGCGGCACGACGGGCCGGCCGGTCGCCGCGGCCAGCAGCGCGATGCCGGCGGCGCCGCCCGGCGGGCAGCGGTCGATCGGCGCGCCGTCGACGACCAGGGCGGTGGCGTACGGCCGGCAGCCGCCGTGGCCGCACTTCGTGCACTGGGTCTGCGGGAGCAGCGCGTCGAGCGCGTCGATCCGCGCCTCGACCTCGGGGTCGTGCGCGGCGACGGGGGAACCGGGCGGGATCGGAACGGCGGGGTTCAGGCGTGCTCGCGGATGAAGGCGGCGATCTTCGGCTTGATGATCTCACGCCACCGGCGTCCGCTGAAGATGCCGTAGTGACCCGCGCCCTGCGCGACCATGTACTGCTTCCTGTCCTTGGACAGCCGCTTGCACAGGTCCAGCGCGGCCGCGGTCTGGCCCACGCCGGAGATGTCGTCGAGCTCGCCCTCGATGCAGAAGAGCGCGACCTTGCGGATGTCCTCGGGCGCGACCCGCATCGTCCTGCCCTCGAAGGGCAGCTCCCAGGTGCCCTGCGGCAGCCGGTGCTCCTGGAACACGGTGCGGATCGTCTCGAGGTAGTACTCGGCGGGCAGGTCCAGCACCGCGTTGTACTCGTCGTAGAACTTGCGGTGCGTCTCGGCGTCGTCGTCGTCGCCGCGCACCAGGTTCAGGTAGAAGTCCCAGTGCGACTCGGCATGCCGGTCCGGGTTCATCGCGACGAAGCCCGCATGCTGCAGGAAGCCGGGGTAGACCAGCCGCCCCGAGCCCGGGTACTTGCCCGGCACGCGATAGATCACCGTCCGCTCGAACCAGGTGAAGCTCTTCTCGGTGGCGAGGTTGTTGACCTGGGTCGGGCTCTTCCGCGTGTCGATCGGCCCGCCCATCATCGTCATCGTCTTCGGCAGCTTCGGGTCGTCGAGCGTCGACATCAGCGACACCGCGGCGAGCACCGGCACCGTCGGCTGGCAGACCGAGATCAGGTGGACGTCCGGGCCCAGGTGGCGGATGAACTCCACCACGTAGGCGACGTAGTCGTGCAGGTGGAAGGGGCCGTTCGACAGCGGCACCATCCGCGCGTCGATCCAGTCGGTCACGTAGACGACGTGGTCGGGCAGCAGCGCGCGCACGGTGTCGCGCAGCAGCGTCGCATGGTGGCCGGACAGCGGCGCCACCACCAGCACCACCGGGTCCTGCTCGCGGGACTTCAGCGCAGCAGGCAGCAGGCGCTCGAACTTGATCAGGTTGCAGAACGGCTTGTTCAGCTCGATCCGCTCGACGACCGTGACCTCCTGGCCGTCGATCGGCGTCGTCTTCAGGCCCCAGCCCGGCTTCTCGTATTCCTTGCCCAGCCGGTGCAGCAGTTCGAACCCGGCGGCCAGCCGCGGCGCGAACGGCGCGTACGCGTACGGGCTGTACGGATTGCTGTACAGCTGGCTCATCGCCTCCGCCCAGCTCGAGAGCGGGTTCAGTACGGCGCGCTGCGCTTCACGGACCTGATAGAGCACGGTGTCGGCTCCGATTGACGAAACCGCGCGATTATCGTCCCGACGGGGGTTTGGTGCAATGCAGCATCGTCCACTCTGTGAACAATCTGTTCCGAGCGGGACGTGTGGCCGCCGGGCGGCGCCGATCCGTTGCGCGTCGCACCACGGGTTTCCCGCGGTTCGCTGCGGTGTCCGGCAATCGTCGGTGCCGTGTCCCGCCGCGGTCAGGCGCCCGGGTGGCCGGCCAGGCAGGCGGCGATCCAGGCAGCGGTCTGGCGCTCCTGGACCGTGTTCTGACGCAGCCGCGCATCGAGCGCGACGAAGTCGACGACGTCGAGCGGCTGGTCCTGCTCGAAGCAGGAGAACACGTAGCGCACCCGGCCGGTGGCGGGGTCGACCTGCGGCTGCAGGCACTGCGCGCAGATCTCCTTGAGCATGCATTGCCTCGGCGAGTTGATCGAGCCGATGGCGAGGTGTCCGCGCTTCAGGTGCCGCGCCAGCACGCCGTGCCTCGCTGCGGCCACCGCCGCCATCATCCGGTCCGACCCGATCGCGAGGATCCGGTCGGCCTCGGCCAGCGCGATCGGCCGGGTGCCGTCGTCGCCCGCGCCCGCCGGCGCGCGCATCGGCGTGCCCTCGGCCCAGGCGCGCATCGCGTCCACGATGTTGCCGTCGAACGCGCGGTCCTGCGGACGGCCCGGCTCGAAGCCGGGCGATTCGTCGCAGCACCAGACGACCACGTCGGCCGCGGCCTCGATGTCCGCGACCCGATAGCGATCGACCCGCTTGCGGTAGCCGGCGAAGTAGAGCACCCGCGAGCCGGCGGCGCGGAACGCCGATCCGATCGAGAACAGCACCGCGTTGCCGAGGCCGCCTCCGGCCAGCACCACCGTCTCGCCGCCCGCGATCCGGGTGGGCGAGCCGGTCGGCCCCATCAGCACCACCGGCTCGCCCGGTTGGAGCAGCCGGCACAGGTCCGACGACCCGCCCATCTCGAGCACGATGGTCGACACCCAGCCCCGGTCCCGGTCGACCCAGGCGCCGGTGAGTGCCAGGCCCTCCATGGCGAGTCGGGTGGGTGGCGCGCCCGGCACCTCGGCCCGCGCGGCGCGCGACTCGAAGTTCTGCAGCCGGTAGAACTGCCCGGGCTCGAAGCGCGCGGCGGCCATCGGCGCGCGCACCACCACCTCGACGATCGTCGGCGCGAGCCGCTCCACGCGCACGACCCGCGCGCGCAGCAGGTCGTTCAGCCGCGCGGCGAAGGCCTCGGGGGGCTCGTCGCTCGCCGGAGCGCGGGCCGCGAGCACGCGCGAGACCACCGGCCAGCCGCGCTTGGCCGAGGCCATCGCCTTCACCACGTTGCCGGACCAGCTCGGATGCACGTCGCCGAAGAACGAGACCCAGCGTCCGCCGGGCTCGCCCGACATCAGCACCCGCGCCTGCGCGGGCTTCGCGTGCCCGCGCTCCGGCGCGACCGGCGCGCCGGTCTCGTCGACCGCGCGGAACCAGCGGCCGTCGAGCTCGAAGCGGTCCGGATGCTCGCGCGCGAGCACGGTGTTCGGCTGCGTGCCCGCCGCGACGAAGACCGCGCGCGCCGGCAGCTCGACCTCGCCGTCTGCCACCCAGCCGCCCGCGTCGTCGCGCCGCATCCGCGCGAGCC
>JBAXJZ010000215.1:0-7208 GCA_037137595.1 Burkholderiales bacterium
CGTCGCAATCCATCGCTTGTACTCGGCGAACAGACGGCCGACATTCACTTCCTCGCCAGTCTTGGACTGAAGCGTGTACTGGAAGAACATGTCGACCCTGGGCCGCTTGTATCGCCCGCGGCCTTCGCTGGCTTTCCAGAACACCCCGTCTAACGGCGCCCAGAACCGCTGATAAAGGGCCTCGACGTCTGTCCCGGACTTCGTCGCCCGAAGCAGGACGTAGTTCCGCAGTAGGTCTGCGGCCGCGAGCGGCTCGCCTCGCGCGTTCAGGGTTTCAAAGATGACTTGAGGGTCATCGTCACCCTCCAGCTCTATCGAAACAAGGACCAAGTCCTTCCTGAGCGCTGTAAACAGGGCCTCAATGAATCGGTCCGAAGATTGTTCGCCGCGTTCGTTTTCACAGAAACGCCTGATTGACTCGTAAAAGTAGAGGTACGAGTTGAGGATTCGCGGCTCAACTCCAAGCTTCCTCGCGGAGAACTCCCCCGCGGCGGCCTTCTGCACAGACCCGACACCGTCCCCCGAAACCGCTAGCTGGAACTGCTTGCGGTCGGTTTGGGTCGGCCACACCTTGTACTTCTCAACCTGCTCGTTGGCCATGATGCCGGTGTTCAGGACGTAGCGGTCGAGTTCCTCCGCATACCGCAAGTTGTTCCGGGACCGGCAGTAGTCCCGGAACGCTGCCAACAGCAACTGAAATGTGGTGAGACGTTGCTGTCCATCGATAACCAGGTACTCAGGCAGCTCGTTGCCGAACGTCTTCTGCAAATCGATGACAATCGCGCCGAGAAAGTGCTGCGGCTGCTCGTTGTTGCTCAGACGACGTTCTGCCTTGTCGACGACGTCTGACCAAAGAGGCTCGAGCTGCTCCTCTTGCTTCCATGAGTACTGTCTCTGGAACAGCGGTATGACGTAGCGACGCTTGCTGTCGAAGAGGTCAAGCAGGCTTCTGGAAAATGGCTTCATGCTCGTAGGTTATCGACAGACCCGTCCCCTTGGCCTGTGAGCCGGGCAGCGGGTGATTCCAGATGTGCCCTCAGAGCCATCACTTCGGCTTAGCGGCGCGTAGTGGCGCCTTCCACGGTCGAAACGGTGCCAGGAGCGCCTGCCGGATTGACTCGGGTACCCTTCTGAAAGTCTGTTGCGGCTTCAACAGCCACTTCGCAGCATCGAGAGGGACCGCTTTGGCGAATCTCTCCCGCGACCGTCGGTTTTGTCCAGGCGCCAACGCGTAGATGACGACTACGCCTCCAGCTCTGGACCGCTTCACGGCGAAAACGACCCCAGGCGGTTCGATGTGGACGCCGCGAGCACTTTCATCGTCTACGCGAACGATTATCTCGTCACCCACCCGAACTCCTGGGTCGCTGGGGGAGTAGTACTCCTCAAAGTTGACCTTTCGGGTAGCTCGCTGGCGAGCCTCGGCAGTTGCTCGCTCTGCAAGCCGCTCGATTTCCGGCTCGAAATCGGTGTAGACAGCACTCGCGACAAACAATGACTTTCCGCTGGCACTTGTACTGCGGCGATTGCCACGCGACTTGGGTTCGGTAACGCCAGCGAGCGAGAAGCCCTTCGGCTCGCGTTGCGGGAAGCGTTCGATGACAGCCGCATCCACTTCGATGCCGTCCGCCATGCTTTCGACGAATTCCCGAGCCTGTCTGACAAGCGTGGGGTTCGTGAGCAGTACACCAGCTTCTCGAAGATGGAAGAACGAGCGTCGCGAGACGTTTGTGGAGCCGATTATCGCGGCGCGGGGAAAGACGTAAACCTTGGCATGGAGCTGGGGATTGTCGACAAGCGTCACCCCTCGCCTCTGCATCATCAGAAGGTCACGCGGCGAGACCTCGCCCGCCCTGGCTGCTTGCTCGTTGACTCGAGCGACCAGCAGGCTTCCTCGTCGCAGTGGGAGAAGGCGAGTTGCATCCTTCGACACGTAGGGCACCGCGACCAATGCCGGACCTGTCCGGCACAGCCGTATGAGCGCTTTCGCGATTTCCTCCCCGAATAGCAGCTCCGTTCCCGAAGGAGCTGTTCTGCGTACTGGCGACGGCCGCTTTCCGACAACTCGAGTGACTGCCACGAACTTCGAACCCTTCCGCCTTGCGCCTGGCTGGGCAGTGCGCTAATTCTGTCCGAGAGTTGACAGCGTGGGGAGTGCTGCGTCGCAGCCACCCGTTCACCGGAAGTGATGTGTTGCCTGGTAGCGGCTTTATAGCTCCAAAGCCAGGGAGCTGTCCGTTGGACGATGCAAGGCCTGATGTAAGCGACTCGTTCCCTTTGTATTGCCCTCGCTTCAACTCGGCCAGCCTGTCTTCAAGGTCGGGCGGCCGCTCGACTTTCCAGTCCTAGCTGCTTGACTGATGTTTGGGGGCCTTCGCATGCCGCATGTCGTCGTGGATTTCGAGAGGCGTGCTCTATACGACGAAGTTTGGCGTGAGCCGCTGACGAAGCTCGCCAAGCGCTATGGTCTATCGGACGTCGGACTTCGCAAGATATGCGTCCAATTGGCCATTCCGCTTCCGGAGCGCGGCTACTGGGCGAAACTGGCTGCGGGCAAGAAGCTCCCACAGAAGCCTCTGCGTCCGACCACTGGTCCGACGACACATCGGTTCAGCCAGTGGGTGAAACCCAAGGACGATGAGCTTGAGAGGCGGCTCGCCGCGACTGCACCGACCGAGGCTGTAGCTACCGCGGTCGCGAAAGTCGAATTGCGAGCGACCCTAGACGAGACGTTGCCCCTAGTGCGCGCGACAGCCGCCCGGTTGAAAAAGGGCTATCCCGATGGTCGTGGCTGGCCGGCGGTAGGCGGAGATGGATTCTTCGGACTGGCCGTCTCACCCGAAAGCCAGACCTACGCTCTACTGCTGTTGGATGCCGCCATCCGCATCCTGCAGGGAGCCGGCTACAAGCTCACCGCGGCAAAGGAGATGAGCAAGCCGGCTCATTTCACGGTCGACGGCGAGGCACTGACGATGCGACTGTCCGAGCGTTCGAGGCGCACCGAGCGAGAATTGACCAAGGAAGAGCAACTCAAGAAGGCGCGGGACAGCTACTTTTACACCGGAGACCGCTACGCCTACCACTCGACGGGCGACTTCAAGCTCGATGTTGAATTGCTCGAGAGCAAGTACCAGACGTTCACGATGAGCGCCTCAAAACCGAGGAAGCTCGAGGACGTTCTGCAAGAGCTTCCCGCTCGATGTGCGGGTCTAGCCCGCGAGACCAAAGTGCGCCGGCAGTTGGCTGAGGAGCGCCGGACTGCCGAGCAGGCTCGCCAGGCAGAGGCCCATCGCAAGGCGGAGGTGCGCCGCAAGGCCCTCGAGCGGCTATCGGCGGTCGAGAAGGAAGCCGACCGATGGGCTCGGGCCGAGCGTTTGCGTGCATTTGTCGGAGCGTACGAGGCGACCGGGGCGCTCGACGCCGAGCAGCGCGCGTTCGCCGACTGGACTCTGAACGCCGCGGATTGGCTGGACCCGCTCCTTCGCAAGCGCTGGCCGGAGGTCGACGACGCACCGAAATCGGGCTACCTTGGGCCTGCGGATTACCCGTAGGCTGCGCGCGTCAGACGCTCCACGTCGAGCGTGAGCGGGTGGCCCGAGTCGACCGGCGAGGCCGGTTACCGAAATCTCGCGACCGCTTTGGCGTAGTTGTCCCAGGTTCGGGGCTAAGCGACTGAAGTGAAAGGCAAATTCCGAGAGCGGACGCTACATTCCGCCATGTGAATCGGCTGGACCCGCCGCGCTAACGCGTTGATTCGAAAAGAAGCGGGTTACCTACACGTCGTGGGACCGACACTCGCCCTGCCCATCGACGGGAGCAGACCGACACCCTCACCTGGAACGGACAGGACGATGGAGACCCGGCGCGCGGACGCGGGCCGGGCGCGTCGGCGTCAGCCGCGCGACAGCTGCGGCAGGCCGAGCCCGCCGAACGGGAAGCCGCCCGAGCGGCCGGCGGCCGGCGGGCGCGCGTCGATCGCGCCGCGGGCTCGAAGATGGGACAGGATCGCCTCGACCGGGCGATGGTGCCGTTCGCTCAGCTCGTCCAGCGAGTCGCCGCGACGCCAGGCGCGAACCAGCGCCAGGGTCTCGTCTTCGTGCCAGGGGCCGTCGGCGCGTCGGCCGGGATAGTCGAAAGGACCGTAGAACATCGTTGCGGGCGCGGACGCCCTCGGGGTTCGGACACCCCCTCAACGCGACACCCTGGGATTCGGTTGTCACGGCGGTGCGCCGGACGCACGGAAACGGGTCAGACGTTGCCGGTCCAGGGCAGCAGCTCGGCCGGATCCGGAACGGCCACGTCCACGGCGGCGAACCGCCCGGCCTGGGCAAAGACCATCAGGACATCGAGGAATCGTGCCGCCGGCGCGGTTTCCAGGACAAACGTGTCCTCGCCGGCCTGCAGCAGGAATCCGACGATCTCGGGGCCCGGAACGATCCACAGTCGCATCGCGATCCTCCGCCACACTGCGCCACGATGGGGCAGATCCGAGCCGGGGCGTCCGCCGAAAAGGGGCCGCCCCGCCGCTCAGTTCGTCCGTCGACGGCGGCAGCCAGAGGGCTCAGGCGCCCTCCCCGGCCCCGATCCGCTCCAGCAGCCAGCGGCCGACGTCCTCGACCTCGGGCAGCGAGACGGTGTGCTCGATCGGATAGTCGAGCCAGTCGACGGGCTGGCCCAAGGCACGCAGCCGGTCGCGGGCGGCCCGGCCACGCTCGATCGACACCACCGGATCGGCGCTTCCGTGCGCGAGCAGGACCGGGGTCCGGCGATTGGCCTCGGAACGCTCGGCCTCGGTGGCGTCGGCCAGCGGCAGGTACCCGGACAGCCCGACGATCCCGGCGAGCGGCTCCGGGTGGCGCAGCCCGGTCAGCAGCGCCATCGCACAGCCCTGCGAGAACCCGGCGAGCACGGTGCGTCGGGACGGGATGCCGCGGGCGCGTTCCCGCTCCAGCAGTGCGTCGATCCGGTCACGGGACGCCCGCAGGCCGGCCTCGTCTTCCGGGCTGCGGCCGCCGAACCCCAGGATGTCGTACCAGGCGCGCATCACGTAGCCGCCGTTGGCGGTCACCGGGCGCATCGGCGCCGACGGCAGCACCCACCGGACCGGGCCGACGGGCGACAGGTCGATCATCCGCGCGATGGGCTCGAAATCGCTCCCGTCCGCGCCGAGGCCGTGCAGCACGATCACGGCGGCCCGGGGTTCAGGGCCGGTTTCGATCTCGATCGGAGGGGACATGCGGCAGGTCCGTCGGGGCGGCGTGCAGGGGGGCGATCGAGCATAGGCCGGCGTCGCGGGGAGCGCGGATCCGGCCGCGTGGCGCAGAGGGCCATCGCACGCCGTTCGCCGCGGCAGCGCCGCCACAGCGGCGTCCGGGGTCATTGGGGGCCTGCCGGAAGGATGTCCAGCCTTTGTCCAATCGACGGACCCCCACGGGGGTGGACAACGGGCGCGGCGACGACCTCGCCGCCACCGCCGCGGGTCAGGTCGGGCCGGACTCGCCGCCCTGCCCCATCGCGACGGGCGCGCGCAATGCGTGCGCGTCACGAAGCCCCACTGCCCCCGCCAGGCGCTCGAGGCGGCGGGCGATGCCGCCGGGCGTGCCCTCGACGGTGACGCCTGCCGCGACCTCGGCGTAGTTCCGGGCGAACGCGCGCTCGGCGACGCGGGCGGCGCGGCTCGCCGGACAGCCGAAGAGGAAGAGCCACAGACCCGTCGGGTCGACGGTCATCGCCGCGTCGCGCAGCTTGCGCTGCAGCGCGAAGGTGCCCAGCTGCTGTGCGCGCGCAGGGTCGCAGGCCACGTGCAGCAGCGCGTGCGGCAGCTCGGGCGCGGCGCTCGTGACGAGCACGTCGGCGACGAGGTCGCGGAAGGCGCGTGTCACCAGCAGTTGCGGTGCGACCTGGGTGCCGGACAGCGCGATCGTCGCCTCGACGTCCTCGGGCACGGCGCGGACGACCGCGGTCCCCGACAGCGCATGGATCGACCGTGCGAGTTCGGCGTCGTCCGCGCCTGCGTGAACGAAGCCGGTCACGCCGAGCCGCGCGAGCGCCACCTGCTGACCGAGGCGCAGGCGCAGGTCGCGCTCGCGGACCAGCACCGACACCCACGGGCCCGCGCCTCGGCGGATCGCCGCGGCGGCGTGGCAGAGCGCGCGATACGGCGTGTCGCGTTCGAAGGACAGCACCACCGCACCCGTGGTCAGTCGGCGCGCGAGCTCGATCGCCTCGGCATGGTGGCGGACCACGGCCCAGCCGGCATCGCGGACCGCGCCCACGGGGTCGTCGACCGCGGTCGCCATCGTCACCACCTGCGCGATGCCGGGCTCGGCGCTGCGTGCCGGACCGCCGGGCGGCGGCACGACCGCGAGCTCGCCCGCGCCCTGCAGGCGCAGCCGCAGGCTGCCTCGCGGCGCCGATCCGGCGCACGCGAACCAGTGATGGAGGTCGAGCACGGCCCCGCCCTCGTGCTCGCGGATCGCGGCCCAGCCCGCGAAGTCCTCGGCGTTCGCCCGAAGGGTCAGCGACTCGCGCTGGGGCCGCGCGCCCGGCGTGAAGAGGGCCAGCACCGTGACGCCGCGTCGGGCCGCCCAGGATCGCAGGCCGTCGCAGGCCTGCTCGGCCGCGGCGGGGTCGCCGAGGAAGAGCAGCGGATCCGCGGGGTCCAGCACCAGGAGGGTCGCATCCGCCGGGACGATGCGCTCGATCAGCTCGAGCACCGGCTGCGCGCCGCCGCGGAACAGCGGCAGCAGCGGGTCGGTGCGCTGGCGCACGAGGGTCAGCTCGCCGTTTCGTTCGTGCCAGCCGAGGTCGACGCCGGCCAGCCGGGCCTTCGCCAGGAAGGCGGCGGGATCGCCGGGCAGCAGCAGCGTGCAGCGCACACCGTCGGCCAGCGACGCGCGCAGCGTGTGCGCGACGAGCGGCAGCCGCAGCGACTGGGGCTCGACGGCGATCCCGTAGACCTGGCCCGGAGCCAGGGCGGACACCGCCTCGGACAGCCCGGTGACACCGAGGCTGACGGAGGCGCCGGCGGAGGACTGCACTTCGGGGGCGGGCATGGCGATTCCACTATGCCGGCCCCGAAACGGCCCACGCAATCGCCGCCCGGCGGCCGACCGGCGGCACCGCGAGCTTCGCGGCGTCCACCGTCGCGTTCACGGGCCGGCCGGGCGGGCGCGGGCAGCGCGGTGGCGCCCCTGGGCGTGTGGACG
>JBAXJZ010000216.1:0-7190 GCA_037137595.1 Burkholderiales bacterium
CGCATGCCGGAATCAAAATCCGGTGCCTTAACCAACTTGGCGACTCCCCAACGGGTGCCGGTCCAGCCCGCGACACACACGGACCGCACCGACCTCGCGCCGCGCGACCTCCCCCGCCAACCGACCCGCGAGGGCCTCGGTGAGGGTGGGGCAGAACACGCACGCGCCTGATCCCGACATCCGGGCCAGCGCGGGATCCAGCCCCGCCGCACTGGCGGCTTCCTTGAGCGACGACAACGCTGCCGCCACTTCGGGGAACCGCCTGAGGACGACCGGCTGCAGGTCGTTGCCGCCCTGCCAGACGCGGTCGCCCCGCGAAAGACCAAAGATTTTGAGGGGTTCGGTGTTGCGTGTCAAATCGGGGGCGCCGAACACGACGGCGGTGGGCACCATCACCGGCGGGGCGACGACCACGAACCAGCAGGGGGGCAGGTCGATCGGCTCGAGGCGCTCGCCCACGCCGGTCGCGTAGGCGCTGCGGCCGAAGACGAAGAACGGCACGTCGGCGCCCAGCCGCAGGCCGAGGGCGGCGAGCCGCTCCCGCGGCCAGTCGAGGCCCCAGAGCCGGTCGAGCGCCAGCAGCACGGTGGCCGCGTCCGAGCTGCCGCCGCCCAGGCCGCCGCCCATCGGGATCACCTTGTCCAGCGCGATCTCGACCCCTTTCGTCGTGCCGCTCTCGGCCTGCAGCAGCCGCGCGGCCCGTACCACCAGGTCGGTCTCGGGCGGGACGCCGGGCAGCGCGCCCTCGCGGACGATCGCGCCGTCGTCGCGCAGCCGCAGGTGGACGCGGTCACAGAGGTCGATCAGCCGGAAGACGGTCTCGAGCTCGTGGTAGCCGTCCGGACGCCGGCCGGTCACGTGCAGGAACAGGTTCAGCTTCGCCGGGGCGGGGGCGTGGCGGATCTCGCGGAGCATGGGGCGCAGTCGGGCAGGGGCGGGCGGAAGGCGGGGCGGTGGCGGGGCGGTGGCGGGGCGAGGCGGTGGCGGTGGCGGTGCGGGTCGACCGGACGCGGTGAGGGATGCGGTCGTCCGGCGCGTCAGCGGTCGAGCACCAGGACCACCCTCAGGCGCGCGCCCTCGTGCGGCCGCTGCAGCGCCCAGCGCCGGGGTTCTCGCTCGATCCGCCAGCCGCTGTCCTCGGCGAGCCGCGGCGCGCCCTGCGCGTCGCGCTGGAGCACGGACTCGAACCGGTCGTCGAGCCAGTCGGGCAGGCGTTCGATCGGCATCGGATAGCCCAGGGCCCGGCGCAGCAGCGCGTCGAGCGAATCGGCCTCCAGGCGGCGGCCGTCGGACAGGCGCAGCGTGGCCTGGCCGCCCGGCTCGCGGCGGCCGGTGGCGATCGTCTGCCCGAACGGCGAGACCAGTTCGAGGTCGAGCGCGCGTGCCCCCGGCGCGCCGGCCGCCACCAGCGAGAAGCGGCCGACGGCGGTGTCCTGGCGTTCGCCGGGCACGGACGAGTCGAGGGTGACCGAGAAGCGGCCGGTCCATTCGCGCTGACCGACATCGAGCGCGACGGGCCGCGACGGCGGCGTCGACGCGCAGCCGGCGAGGACGAGCAGCGCGGCGGCGAGCCCCGCGGCGGCCGCGCGCCGACCGGCGCGCGGCGCGCGGCGCTCAGAGCGCCACATTCAGCCGGGCGAGGGTCTCGCGGAGGGTGGTGTTGTCGGGCTCGCGGCCCCGCGCCTCGCGCCACAGCGAGCGCGCCTCGTCGGCGCGGCCGGTGGCCCACAGCACCTCGCCGAGGTGCGCGGCGATCTCGACCTCGGGCCGCAGCGCGTACGCCTTGCGCAGGTACTCGAGCGCGCGCGGGAAGTCCTTCTGGCGGAACAGCACCCAGCCCATGCTGTCGAGGATGTGGGCGTCGTCGGGCGCCAGCGACAGCGCGCGCTCGATCAGCGTGCGGGCCTCGTCGAGGCGGATGTTCCGATCGGCGAAGGTGTAGCCGAGCGCGTTGTAGGCGTGTGCGTGGTCGGGGCGCAGGTCGATCAGCTTGCGCAGCGAGGCCTCCATGACCGCCAGCCGGTCGAGGCGCTCGGCGGCCATCGCGTGGTCGTAGAGCAGGTCCGGGTTCTCCGGCATCCGTTCGAGGCCGGCCGCGAGCACGTCGAAGGCCTCCTGGTTGCGGCGCGCCTCGCGCAGCAGCTGCGACTCGGCCGACAGCAGCTGCACGCGCTCGCGCTGGCTCGACACGGTGGCGTCCTGCAGCACGGCGCGCGCGGCCTCGACCCGACCGAGCTTGCCCATCAGCAGCGCCCGGCGGATGGTGGCGGGCACGTACTCCTCGCCGCGCGGCACCCTGGCGAGCCAGTCGATCGCCTCCTGGCTGCGGCCGCCTTCCTCGGCGATCTGCGCGAGGAAGAGCAGCGCCGGCGTGTTGTCGCGCTGCACGCCGCGGGGCAGTTCGACGTAGCGCTTCAGGTACCCGGTGGCATCGGCCGGCAGCTTGGCCTGGTAGGCGAGCTGCGCGAGCGTGAGCAGCACGGCGGGCGAGTCCGGGCGCTGGGCGAGCGCGCGTTCGAGCTGCGCGCGTGCATCGTCGTTGCGCTGGTCGGCGAGCAGCAGCCGCGCATAGGCGTAGCGCGCCTCGATCGACATCGGCTGGCGCTGCAGGTGGCGCTCGAGGATCGCCAGCGCCTCGGCCTTGCGGTCGGGCAGCCGGTGCAGGTTGCGCGCGGCCGCGATCACCGCCTCCTCGTCGTCGGGCGCGAGGCGCATCGCCTCGCGGGACTCGTCGGCCGCGGCCCGCCAGTCCTCGGCGGCGGCGGCGAACTGCGCACGGGCGAGCCGCGCGGCGGGCACGTTCAGGTCGGGCGTGGACAGGCGGCGCACCGCTTCCCAGGCGGCGCCGCGGTCCTGCACGCGCGACAGCGCGCGCTGCATCTGCGCATAGGCGGCCGGCAGCGTACCGTCGGCGCGCGCCTTCGCGAGCCGTTCGGCCAGCAGCGGCTCGACGTCCTTCACGCGGCCCGAACTCAGCCACAGCGTCTCGAGCATCTGCGCGGCCGCGCGCGAGCCGGGCGCGAGCTCGCGCCAGAGCTGCGCCGACTGCACGGCCTCGTCGAGCGCGCGCGCGCCGATCGCGACCTCGGCGGCCCGCCGGGCGATCCGCGGGTCGCGCGTGGTCCGCGCGATCGACATGTAGGTGGTCCAGGCCGAACCGAGTTCGCCGCGCTGCGCGGCGAGGTCCGCCGCGAGCAGCTGGAACACCAGTTGCGGCGACAGGTCGACATCGGGGAGCGGTCCGTCGGACTCGGCGGCGGCGGGCTCGGTCCGCACGACGACGCCCCCGTGCACGGGGGCCTGCGCGGAGGGGGAGGGGATCGGCGTCGAGGCGCCCGCGGCAGGCCCGGGCGTCGCGGCCGGACCCTGCGTCGCGCACCCCGACGCGACGGCCGCGACGACGGCCGCGGCCAGCGCGATGACTGCTTTCATGGGCCGATGGTAGGCTGGATTACACTGCCGGGCAACCGAGCGCCGACGCCCCCGCCGAGGGCGGGCGCGACCCGTCTCCCACGTCGCCGATGCCCGAACTGCCCGAGGTCGAAGTGGTCCGCAGCGGGCTGGCGGCCACCGCCGTCGGTCGAACGGTCGAGGCCGTCGTCCGCAGGGCGCCGGCGCTGCGCTGGCCCGTTCCCGACGATCTGGATGCCCGTCTCGCCGGACGGCCCCTGCGGGCCGTCGAACGGCGCGGCAAGTACCTGCTGCTCGCGTTCGACCACGGCTGGCTGATCGTCCACCTCGGCATGTCCGGGACCCTCGCCTGGCGCCGGCCCGACGCGCCGCTGCGCCCGCACGACCACCTCGACCTGGTCTTCGACGGCGGCCTGCTGCGCCTGAACGATCCGCGCCGCTTCGGCGCGGTGCTGTGGCACGACGCGGCCGACGGCCCGCCGGCCGCTCACCCGCTGCTCGCGTCCCTCGGCGTCGAGCCCTTCGATCCGGCCTTCGGCGGTGCACTGATGCACGCGGCGACGCGCGGCCGCCGCGTCGCGATCAAGCAGCTGCTGCTGTCGGGCACGGTGGTCGTCGGGGTGGGCAACATCTATGCGTCCGAGAGCCTGTTCCGCGCCGGCATCCGTCCGACCACGCCGGCGCACCGCATCTCGCTCGCGCGCTACCTGCGGCTCGCCGACGCGATCCGCGCAACGCTGTCGGACGCGATCGCCGCCGGCGGCAGCACGCTGCGCGACTTCGTCTCGAGCGAGGGCGCGAGCGGGTACTTCCAGCTGCAGAGCTTCGTCTACGACCGCGCGGGCGAGCCCTGCCGCGTCTGCGGCACGCCGGTGCGCACCGCGCACCACCAGCAGCGCGCCACCTACTGGTGCGCGCGCTGCCAGACCTGAACGCGCCGTCCGTCGGTTTCCCGCACGCCGCCCGGGCCCCGGGCCGGACCCCGCGAGGCCCTGTGCTACGCTCGAATCGCCCATGCACTCCGGCCGGCCGGGCCCGGCACGTCCCCCTGCGGATCGCACGATTTCGATGAGCGGCTTCAACGAGCGGATCCGCGAGTACGGCGCGTGGCGCTCGGAGCTCTCCGTCGCGATCGGCCGCTACGGCCGCTGGCTGTCGGACGCGGAGCTCGCCGATCCCACGCTGCAGGCGCGGCTCGCCCGTCTCCTCGACCGGCTGCGCGACGACCGGATGTCGGTCGCCTTCGTCGCCGAGTTCTCGCGCGGCAAGTCCGAGCTCATCAACGCGCTGTTCTTCGCCGACTACGGACAGCGCGTGCTGCCCTCGTCCGCGGGCCGCACCACGATGTGCCCGACCGAGCTGCTGTGGGACGCCTCGCAGCCGCCGGGCATCCGCCTGCTGCCGATCGAGACGCGGCTGCGCGACGCCTCGGTGGCGGAGCTGCGGCTCGAGCCCGACGCCTGGCGCACGGTGCCGATCGACCCGCGCGACATCGAGAGCCTGAAGCTCGCCTTCGAGTGCGTGCGCGAGACCAAGCGCGTGCCGGTCGAGGACGCGATCCTGATGGGCCTGTTCGACGCCGACGACCCGACCTCCCCGATCGCGCCCGACGACGCCGACATGATCGAGGTCTCGTGCTGGCGGCACGCGGTGGTCAACATCCCGCATCCGCTGCTCGAGACCGGCCTGGTGGTGATCGACACGCCCGGGCTGAACGCGATCGGCGCCGAGCCCGAGCTCACGCTGAACCTGATCCCCAGCGCCCACGCGGTGCTGTTCGTGCTCGCGGCCGACGCCGGCGTCACCCGCAGCGACGTCGAGGTCTGGCGCGAGCGGATCAGCCCCGCGCACCGCTCGGGGCGCTTCGTGGTGCTCAACAAGATCGACGGGCTCTGGGACGACCTGAAGACGCCCGCCGAGATCGACCGCGAGATCGACGGCCAGGTCGAGTCGGTGGCGCGGACGCTCGCGCTGCCGGCGCAGCGCATCTTCCCGGTGTCCGCGCAGAAGGGCCTGTCGGCCAAGATCCGGGGCGACGCGTCGATGCTGGCGCGCAGCCGGCTCCCCGAGCTCGAGCGTGCGCTGTCGCGCGAACTGGTGCCGCAGCAGCAGGCGATCGTCCGCGAGATCGTGCGCCGCGAGTTCGACGAGGCGCATTCGGTGGTGCACGCGCTGCTGACCGCGCGCCGGCGCAACCTGGTCGAGCAGGCCTTCGAGCTCGACGGCCTGCGCGGCAAGAACCGCGGCGCGGTCGAGCAGATGGCGCGCCGCATCCGCGGCGAACGCGCCGAGTTCGAGCGCAGCCTGCGCAAGCTGCAGGCGCTGCGATCGGTCCACGGCCGCCACCAGCAGGCGATCCAGGCCACGGTCGGGATCGAGCGCCTGAAGCGCCACGTCCGCGGCGCACGCCAGCAGATCCGCGAGAGCAAGCTCTCGACGGGCCTGCGCACCGGCATGGACGGCCTGCTCGCCGCGGCGCGCGCCGACCTCTCTCGGCTCGACGGCCACGTGCAGGAGGTCTCCGCGCTGATGACCGCGATGTACGGCAGCTTCAACCGCGAGCACGGCTTCACGCTCGGGCAGCCGATGCCGTTCGCGACCCAGCCCTTCGTCGCCGACCTCGTCCGCGTCGAGGCGCTCTACGAGCGTCACTTCGGCGCGATGAGCCTGGTGACGACCGAGAAGTGGGCGCTGGCCCGGCGCTTCTTCGAGTCGGTGGCGGTGCGCGTGCGGGATGTCTACGAGAAGGCCGGCCGGGACGTGGAGAGCTGGCTGCGTGCGGTGCTCGCGCCGATCGAGGGCCAGGTCCGCGAGCACCAGCAGCAGCTCAAGCGCCGGCTGGACGCGGTGCAGCGGGTGATGCAGGCGAGCGGCCAGCTCGACGAGCGGATCGCCGAGCTGCACGAGGCGCGCGCGGCGGTGGAGTCGCAGATCGCGTCACTGCAGGGACTCGCGCGCGAGGTCGCCGGGGTGCTCGAGCGGCGCGAGTCGCCGGCCGGCGAGGCGGCGGTCGCGGCTTGACCGACGCGGGCCCCGGCGCGCTCGCCCGCGCGCTCGTCGACTGGCAGCGCCGCGCCGGCCGGCACGACCTGCCCTGGCAGCGCACGCGGGACCCGTACCGGATCTGGGTCTCGGAGATCATGCTGCAGCAGACGCAGGTCTCGACGGTCCTGGGCTACTACGAGCGCTTCCTCGCCGACTTCCCCGAGGTCGCGGCGCTGGCCGCCGCGCCGATCGACGCGGTGCTGCGCCACTGGAGCGGGCTCGGCTACTACTCGCGGGCGCGCAACCTGCACGCCGCGGCGCGTGCGGTCGTCGAGGGCCATGGCGGCGTGTTCCCGACCGATCCCGTCGCGCTCGAGGCGCTGCCCGGCATCGGCCGCTCGACGGCGGCCGCGATCGCGGCGTTCTCGTGCGGCACGGCGGTGCCGATCCTCGACGGCAACGTGAAGCGGGTCCTCTGCCGCGTGTTCGCGGTCGAGGGCTTCCCCGGCGATCGTGCGGTCGAGCAGCGGCTGTGGGCGATCGCCGGGCGTGAACTGCCCGAGCCGGGCGAGGGCCGCGTCGAGACCTACACGCAGGCGCTGATGGACCTGGGCGCGACGGTCTGCGTGCGTGCGCGCCCGCGCTGCGACGCCTGCCCGGTGGCCGGGCGCTGCGAGGCCCGCGCGCAGGGGCGGGTGGACGCGCTGCCCGAACCGCGGCCGGCGAAAACCGCCGGCCTGCGCGTCGCGCACTGGCTGCTGCTGCGCGCCGGCGGCGCGGTGCTGCTGGAGCGG
>JBAXJZ010000217.1:0-7172 GCA_037137595.1 Burkholderiales bacterium
GCACGAGCGGCACGCCCGGCGTCTCGGACCAGCCCGCGAACGACAGGCCCAGCGGCGCCGCGACCGCGGGCGTGTCGGCCACCGCGTCCCGGGCCGCCGACGGCGACGCGGGCACCGCGACGGGCGGCTGCAGGCCGACGAGCGCGGGGATGAGGGGGGGCGGGACGCGGAATGACATCGCAGCGGGACTCCAGGTGCTGCAAGCGTAGCGCGATCCGTCCGCGCCCGCGATCTGGGGCCGACCCGAGGCCCGAGAGGGGTCGCGGGGGTGGGGCGCCCGTCAGCGGCCCAGCACGCGGACCGCGCGTTCGAGCAGCCCGGTCTGCATCGACGCGAACTCGCGCACCAGCAGGTCCACGGTCGAGCCGAGCAGCATCGCCACCAGCACGGTCGCGATCAGCGCCTTGATCGGCGGCGTGGCGGCCAGCAGGTTCAGCGAGGGCGCGTACTTGTTGACCAGGCCGAGCGCCGCCTCGAGCACGAACAGGATGACGATGAAGGGCGCGGCCACCATCGTCGCGAGCAGCATGATCCGGCCGAACTCGGCCTCGAACGCGCCCACGGTCGCAGCGCGCGGGGCGGGCAGCGCGCCCGTCACCGGCCAGACCGCGTAGCTCTCGAGCAGCGCGCCCACCATGAACATGAACCCGCCCGACGCCATGAACACGAAGGTCGCCAGGCGCGCGAGCAGCATCCCGGTGTTCGAGCTCGCCTGGCCGTTGATCGGGTCGATGACCTGACCCATCTGCGTGCCGGCCTTGGTGTCGATCAGCGTGCCCGCCATCTCGACCGCCCACAGCACGCCGCTGGCGAACAGGCCGATCACCAGCCCGATGAACGCTTCCTTCACGAAGAGCGCCATCCAGCCGGCCGCCCCCACGTCGAGCGTGCCGATCGGCGGCTGGACCGCGATCGCGGTGATCGCGAGCGAGACGAAGAGGCTGTTGCGCACCAGCCCGGGCATCGCCTCCTGCGTGAACATCGGCATCACCAGGAACGCGACCGCGAGCCGCGTCAGCGACAGCCCGAGGACCATCGCGAGGTCGGTGAGGGCGATCGCGCCGTCCACGCAGCGGCTCGCGGCCTCAGCGACGCGGCAGCGTCGGGATGTCCGAGAACACCCGGTCGGCGAAGGACTGCAGCTGGCCGCTCAGCATCGCCGCGGTCGCGAACAGCGCGATCACCATCACGACGAACTTGGCGACGAACTGCACCGTCTGCTCCTGCACCTGCGTCGCGGCCTGCAGCAGCGCGACGATCAGGCCGACGATGGCCACCGCCAGCACCGGCGGCGCCGACAGCTGCACCACCAGCCACAGCGCCTCGTAGGTGATGCGGATCGCTTCGGTCTGCTGCACGGGGACTCCGGTCGGTCAGTGGTAGGAGAGCACGAGGCCGTGCACGAGCTTGACCCAGCCGTCGATCAGCACGAAGAGCAGCAGCTTGAACGGCAGCGAGACGGTCACCGGCGACATCATCATCATGCCCATCGCGAGCAGCACGTTGCTGACCACCAGGTCGATCACCAGGAAGGGCAGGAAGATCAGGAAGCCGATCTGGAACGCCGAGCTCAGCTCGCTGACGGTGAACGCCGGCACGAGCACGATGAAGTCGGTCTCGCCGATCATCGCCGCGCGCTGCGGACCGACGATCCGCTGCGCGGTCTTGTGGAAGAACGACCGCTCGCGCGGCGCCGCGTGCTTGACCAGGAACTCGCGCAGCGGCTCCTTCACCGCGTCGACCGCGGCCAGCAGCCGCTGGGTGTCGCGGGTCGCGGCCGCCGTCGTCTGGCCGGTGGCCTTCCAGCGCGCCTCGATGTCCAGGCCCACCGGCAGCATCACGTAGATCGTCAGGATCAGCGCGAGCCCGTTGACCACCACGTTCGGCGGCGTCTGGGGCAGGCCGAGCGCGTTGCGCAGCAGGCTCAGCACCACGACGATCTTGGTGAACGACGTGACCATCACCGCGACGAACGGGGCGATGGCCAGCAGGACGACGGTGACGAGCGCGCTGGCCGGAGTGAAGGTGGTCAGATCCATCGTCGAGGCGGCGGCGGGTCAGACGAGCGGGGCGAGCGGGCCGGCGAGTCGCACGCCGAGGCCGTCGCCGACCGCGACGAGCCGGCCGCGGCCGACCGGCCGGCCGCCGTTGACGATCACCACCTCGACCTCGGCGGCGTCGGCGGCGATCGGGATCACCGCGCCCGGCTGCATGCCGGCGAGCACGCCCAGGGGCACCTCGGCCCGCGGCAGCTCGAAGCCGAGCTCGATCGGCAGGCGGGTCCATTCGGGCGCCGCGCCCTGGTCGGGCGGCGCGGAGATCGTCTCGGGCGACATGACGGCGTCCTCGGAAGGGAGCGGATCGAAGCACAGCGCGGCCGAGGCCGCGTCGAAGCGCGCGAGTCCCTGCGCGCCGTCGGGCGCGACCACGTGGACCCGGCCGCCCGGCGCGGCGGCCAGGGCGATCAGCAGGACGTCGTCGGCGGCGAGCCGCATCGCACTCGCGGCCGACAGCCGGCTGGACCCGAGGCGCACCCGGCAGCGCAGCGCGAACGCCATGACCGCGAGCGGCGGCTGCGTCCACGCGGGCGACGGCAGCCTGCGCAGCACCGACGGGCTCGCGTCCAGGCGCGCCCCCGCGCCGCCGGGCAGGGTCAGGTCCACCTCGACGCGCTCGCCCGGCGGCAGCGGCGCGAGGGCGCCCGGCACCAGCGGCGTGGCCAGCGCGCGTTCGAGCGCGGCGAGCGCGGGTTCGGCGGATTCGAGCGCGTCGGCCGCCGAGGACAGGTCGGGCGTGCCGTCGTCGCCGCACAGCCGCGCGGTCGGCCGGCCCTCGCGCAGCGGCACGAAGCCGATCGTCCCCCAGCGGCTGTCGAGCTCGACGCGCAGCGCGGGCCAGGGCGCGACGCCCGCCTCGGGCCCGTCGTGGCCCGCGGCCTCGATCCGCGCGCAGGCGAGCAGCGCGAGCAGCCGCGTCTCGCCGTCGGCGCGCGCCCGCGATCGACGCGGCAGTCGGCCGAGGTCGGGGCGCGCGGCGGCGCGGACGGCGGACGGTGCCGCGCTCACGCGGCACGCCCTCCGTCGGTCAGCACGATCCGCATCAGCTCGGTGATCGAGCGGGCGCCGATCTTGTGCATCATGTTCGAGCGGTGCAGCTCGACCGTCTTGATGCTGATGCCGAGCCGGTCGGCGATGGTCTTGTTGAGCAGGCCCTGCACGACGAGCTCGAGCACCTGCCGCTCGCGAGTCGTCAGGCCGGCGCATACAGACGGCGCGGCCGGCGCGGCGATCGCCGCGGGCGCGGGCGCCGCCATCGGCCGGCCCGCCGGAGCCGGCGTCGCCGCCGCCCGCCCGAACGCGTCCTCGAGCGCGTCCTCGAGCGCCGCCTCGCGGAACGGCTTCTCGAGGAAGCTGCACGCACCCTTGCGCATCGCGGCCACCGCCAGCGGCACGTCGCCGTGGCCGGTCATGTAGATCACCGGCCAGCACGAGCCGCGCGCGATCAGCGCGTCGTGCAGCCGCAGGCCGTCGGTGCCCGGCATGCGGACGTCGGTCAGCACGCAGGTCGGGTGGGCCGCCGCCGCGATCGCGTCGGCCTCCGCGAGCAGCGCCTCGGCCGACGCGAACTCGCGGACCTCGTAACCGAGGCCGCCGAGCAGCCACGCGGTCGAGCCGCGGAAGGCCGCGTTGTCGTCGACCAGCAGCACGAGGCGTGTCACGACGTCACCTCCGCACCGGCGACGGGCAGTGCGACGCAGGCGACGCAGCCGCGGTCGGCCGCGGGCTCGAACCACAGCCGCCCGCCGTGCAGCTCGACGATCGAGCGGCAGACGTGCAGGCCCAGGCCGGTGCCGTCCGGCTTGGTGGTGAAGAAGGGGGTGAACAGGCGCTGCGCGGCCTCGGCGTCGAGCCCGTGGCCGCGGTCCTCGATCCGCAGCACCACCTCCTCGTCCTCGGACTCGGTGCGCACCCGCAGCCGGCGCTCGTCGGCGGGCACCGCGCGCATCGCCTCGATCGCGTTGCGGGCGAGGTTCACGATGACCTGCTGCAGCATCACCGGGTCGCCGAGCACCATCGGTTCAGCGACGCAGGCGACGCCGTCGAGCTCGAGCGCGATGCCGTCGCGCGCCACTTCCCAGTCGAGCAGCGAGACCGCCGACGCGACGAGCGCCGGCAGGCGGATCGACTCGCGGCGCGGCCGCCGCGGCTGGACGTACTCGCGCACGCGCGCCAGGATGCCGGCGGCGTAGACCGCCTGCTCGATGCCCTGGTCGACCGCGGCCGACAGCTGCCTCGGGTCGGTGACGCCGCGCTCCATCCGCTTCGACAGCCCGCGCAGCAGGTTGACGATCGAACCGATCGGCTGGTTAAGCTCGTGCGCGAGCGTCGAGGCCAACTCGCCCACCGACAGCGAGCGCGACAGGAACAGCAGACGCTCGCGGTCGCCGAGGTGGCGCGCGGCGGCCTCGGCGTCTGCGGCCGGATCGGCGAGCATGACCGCGATCGCGTCCGCGCCGGCGTCGCGCAGCGTCACCGACAGCGGGCGGCCGTCGCGGCCGGTCAGCGCGTGCGGCGAGGCCCCGCCCGCCCGGTGCGCGGCGAGCGCGCCGGACAGGCCGCGGAATTCGGGTTCGAGGGCGGCGACCGCCCGACCCGCGCGCCAGTCGGGGAAACGGTCCGACAGCGCGGCCGCGCACCAGGCGACGCGCTCGCCGCCGCCGTCGAGGCGGGCCACCCACAGCCCCAGCGCGTCGAGCGCGCGCAGGGCCTCGTCGGCGCACGCATCGGCGGCAACGGGGCGGGTCGGGACGGTGGGGCTTCGCGTGTTCATGTGTGCGTCGTGCACGCCCTGAAGGACGTGTCGATGCGCATCGTTGCTCACCTCATCGGGTCAACGTGTGACCAAAGTCTCACCCGACGGCTTCCCGCGGAGACGATTTCGAATCGATTCGCCGCCCTGGACGAGGGTCGTGGAAACACCTTCCATGGCTTGCGGGCGCGGTCTCGAGGCGGCGTGGGGAGGTGTCCCACGCGAGGGCGCCTAAGGATCCGCCGGGCGGATCGCCCGGCGCGGCGTCAGGGCTCGTCGACCGGCACCGGCGTCGAGCCGGGCAGCCGCGCGACCAGGACCTTGTCGACCCGGTTGCGGTCCATGTCGACGACCTCGAAGCGGAACCCGGCGGCCTCGAAGTGGTCGGCCACCGTGGGGATGCGGCCCAGCCGGTGCATCGCGAAGCCGCCCACGGTGTGGAAGCCGCGCTCGTCCTCGGCCGACAGTTCGTCCAGGCCGAGCACCTGCTCGAGCCGCTCGATGCCCACCGAGCCGTCGACCAGCCACGAGCCGTCCTCGCGGCGGACCACGTCGGTGTCGCCGGCGTCGTCCTGCTCGGGGAGGTCGCCGACGATCGAGGTCAGCACGTCGGTCAGCGAGACCAGGCCCTGCAGGTCGCCGTACTCGTCGACGATCAGCGCGAACTGCACGCGCTCGCGGCGGAAGCTCTCGAGCAGCTGCGTGGTGCTGATGGTCTCGGGCACGAAGAGCGCGGGCGACAGCTGCTTCTCGACGTCGAGCGGCGCGCCCTGCAGCACGGCCTTCAGCAGGTCGCCGGTGCGCAGCACGCCGAGGATGTGCTCCAGGCCGCCGCGGCAGACCACCACGCGCGAATGCGGGCTGTCGGCGATCCGGCCGCGCACCGCCTCGTCGCCGTCCTCGAGGTCGATGGCGTAGATGTCCATCCGCGGCGTCATGATCGCGCCGATCCGCTGGTCGTCCAGCCGCAGCACGTTCGAGACGATCGCCTGCTCGCTCTCGTGGAAGACGCCGGCCTCGGCGCCCTGCTCCATCAGGACCTTGATCTCGTCGTCGGTGACCGGCGGCTCGTCGGTGCCGCGCGCGCCCAGCAGCCGCAGGATCAGGTTGCTCGACGACGACAGCAGCAGCACCAGCGGACGCGAGATGCCCGCCAGCCAGACCATCGGCCGCGCGACCACCGAGGCGATCCGCTCGGGCGCCAGCAGCGCCAGCCGCTTGGGCACCAGTTCGCCGATCACGACGGACAGGTAGGTGATGAACAGCACCACCACCGCCACCGAGAAGCCCTTCGCGTAGGGCGCGATCCACTCGAACTGCGACAGCCAGGCGGCGATCGACGACGCCAGCAGGCCCTCGCCCACCACGCCGCTCAGGATGCCGATCGTGGTGATGCCGACCTGGATGGTCGACAGGAAGGCCGAGGGCTCCTCGTTCAGCGCCATCGCCGACTTCGCGCCCGGGAAGCCGTCGTCGGCCATCCGCTGCAGGCGGGCCTTGCGGGACGAGACCACGGCCATCTCCGACATCGCGAACACCGCGTTCAGCAGGATGAGGAGCAGCAGCAGGAGTACGTCCATCGAGGGGGAAGGAAAGCCCGGATCGCCGCAGGATAGCACCGCCGCTCCGGGGTCGGCCGGGGGGTTGACCTGGGTCAAGGCCGCCCGCGGCGGTGCGTGACACCCTTGCGCCAACGCTGCACGAGGGGGGTCGCGCCCCCCCGGATTCCCCGAATGCACCTCCACCTCGAACGACCGCGCCCCGCGGTCCCGCCGTCCGGGCCTGACGCCGCATCCGTCGAACCCGACGTCCACCGCACGGCGCGGCTGCTGTCCAGGCTGCCGCTCTTCGACGGCGTCATGGACGCGTCGACGGTCGAGCCCTTCGTCGGCGCCGTCGTGCTGGACGTGCCGGCCGGCGCCGTGCTCTTCGAGGCCGGGCACCCCGCCGAGACGCTCTACGTGGTGGTCGACGGCCGGGTCCGGCTCACGGTCGGCCACGGTCCGGGCGCCCGGGTGCTGGCGGTGATGGGCCGCGGCGACACCATCGGCCTGGCCGCGCTGCTGCGCGGCGACCTGTATCCGGTCACCGCCCGCGTCGCCGATGACGCGCAGCTGGTCTCGCTGCCGGCCGAGACCGTGCGGCGCATGCTCGCCCAGCATCCGGCGATCGGCGCGCGGCTGGTCGGCGACATGGGTGCCAAGCTCGCGCGCTTCGTCCGCGACATCGGCGGCTTCACCCAGCGGACCGCCCGCGCCCGGGTCGCGCGGCTGCTGTGCGACCTGCACCGCGACGCGGCCGACGGCCCGGAGATCGGCTTCGGCGAACCGAAGCGGATGATCGCCTCGCGCCTGGCGATGACC
>JBAXJZ010000218.1:0-7157 GCA_037137595.1 Burkholderiales bacterium
CACGCCCGGCCAGTCGGCGGTGCTGTACGCGGGCGAGGTCTGCCTGGGCGGCGGCGTGATCGCGTCGGCGCGCGCGGAGGCGCTGGCGGCCTGAGCGGGCGATCGGGCCCGGTCGCGGCCGCGTCGCACGGCCGAGCTACACTGCGGCGGCCCGGTCCGCGTGGAGCCCCGCCGATGAACCGCTACCTGCGCTTCCTGCCTCTCGCGACCGTCGCGGTCGCCACGCCGCTGCTGGGCTCGGCCGCCCTGGCCGGGATGATGCCCGGCGCGCCGTTCTACATCTCGGGCGCGCTGCTGGTGCTCGGCGTGTCGGACCTGCTGCAGGCCCGCCACTCGATCCTGCGCAACTACCCGATCCTCGGCCATTTCCGCTTCCTGTTCGAGCTGATCCGGCCCGAGATCCGCCAGTACCTGATCGAGTCCGACACCGAGGCCGTGCCGTTCTCGCGCGAGCAGCGCGCGATCGTCTACCAGCGCGCGAAGCAGGAGCTCGACAAGCGGCCGTTCGGCACGCAGCTCGACGCCTACGCCACCGGCTTCGAGTGGATCAACCACTCGATCTCGCCGGCGCCGGTCGCATCGCACGACTTCCGCGTGCGCATCGGCGGGCCGGCCTGCACGCAGCCCTACGACGCCTCGGTCTTCAACATCTCGGCGATGAGCTTCGGCGCGCTGTCGGCCAACGCGATCCGCGCGCTCAACGCCGGGGCCAAGCGCGGCGGCTTCGCGCACGACACCGGCGAGGGCTCGATCTCGGTCCACCACCGCGCGCACGGCGGCGACCTGATCTGGGAGATCGGCTCGGGCTATTTCGGCTGCCGCGACGCCGAGGGCCGCTTCGACCCCGAGCGCTTCGTCGAGAACGCGCTCGATCCGCAGGTGCGGATGATCGAGGTGAAGCTGTCGCAGGGCGCCAAGCCCGGCCACGGCGGCGTGCTGCCGGGTCCGAAGGTCAGTGCGGAGATCGCACAGGCGCGCGGCGTGCCGCAGGGCGTCGACTGCGTGTCGCCCGCGAAGCACTCGGCGTTCTCGACGCCGATCGAGCTGCTGGGCTTCGTCGAGCGGCTGCGCACGCTGTCGGGCGGCAAGCCCGTCGGCTTCAAGCTCGCGATCGGCCATCCGTGGGAGTGGTTCGCGATCGCCAAGGCGATGCTCGAGACCGGCATCGTGCCGGACTTCATCGTCGTCGACGGCAAGGAGGGCGGCACGGGCGCCGCGCCCGCCGAGTTCATCGACCGCCTGGGCACGCCGATGCAGGACGGGCTGCGGCTGGTCCACGACACGCTGGTGGGGCTCAAGCTGCGCGACCGCGTGCGGATCGGCGCCGCCGGCAAGCTCACCGGCGCCTACGACCTCGCGCGGACGATGGCCTTCGGCGCCGACTGGTGCAACAGCGCGCGCGGCTTCATGTTCGCGCTGGGCTGCATCCAGTCGTTGAGCTGCCACACCGATCGCTGCCCGACCGGCGTCGCCACCCAGGATCCGACGCGCCAGCGTGCGCTGGTGGTCGAGGACAAGGCGACCCGGGTGTACAACTTCCACCGCAACACGCTGCGGGCGCTGGCCGAGCTGGTGGCCGCGGCCGGCCTCGATCACCCCTCGCAGCTTCGCCGGCACCACATCGTGCGGCGGGTGTCGCCGCAGGAGATCGCGCTGCTGTCGACGCTGTACCCGTCGCTGCAGCCGGGCGAGCTGCTCGACGGCGAGGCGGACGCGCCGGTCTACCGGACGTTCTGGTCGCGGGCGCGCTCGGACTCGTTCGCGCCGGTGTGAGCCGGCGCGCGGTCCCCGGCACCGCCGGGCGATCGGAGCGCATCATCACGGGACGCCTCCCGACGACGACGGGTCACGGTCGATGCCCGTCGCGTGCAGCGGGCGTGTGTCCGGCCGAAGGCCCCGCGTCCGATCCACGCGGGTCCGATCCGCGTCCCGGACCGGAGGGCCCATGTCGCACCGCTGGCAGCACGCGTTCACCCGATACCTGAAGCGTCGCCGCCGGGGCGCGCACTTCGCCCGTCATCCGCTGCAGGACCTGCTCGCCGGACGGGGGCCGCGTCAGGCCCCGCGGCCCGCGCAGGCGGAAGACCTCGCGCAGGTGGCGGCCGGGACGCCCGGGGCGGCGCTGGTCCGGCTGCGCAGCCGCCCCGAGGGCCTGACGCCCCGCGAGGCCGCGGCGCGGCTGGCGAGCGGGGGCCCGAACCTCGTGGACCGCGACCGGCCGATGCCGTGGTGGCAGCACCTGTGGCACTGCTATCGCGATCCCTTCAACCTGCTGCTGACCGCGCTGGCGGGCGTGTCCTTCCTGACCGAGGACGCGAAGGCCACCGTCGTCATCGGCGCGATGGTGCTGCTCAGCACGGCCATCCGCTTCGTGCAGGAGCATCGCTCGGGACGCGCCGCCGACGCGCTGAGGGCGCTGGTCGGCCACACCGTGTCGGTGATGCGGCAGTCCGAACGCGAGATTCCGGCGCACGCGCTCGTCCCCGGCGACCTCGTCCTGCTGTCCGCCGGCGACCTGGTGCCGGCCGACTGCCGCCTCGTCGCCGCGCACGACCTGTTCGTCGCGCAGTCGGCCCTGACGGGCGAGTCGCTGCCGGTCGGCAAGACCGCCGAGGCGGACGCGTCGTCGGTCGGGCTGCTCGAGCGGCGCAACCTCGTCTACATGGGGACGAGCGTCGTCTCGGGCACCGCCACGGCACTGGTGGTCAACACCGGTCCGCGGACCTGCTTCGGTGCGCTCGCCGCGAGCGCGACCGCGGTCGCCACGGCGCCGAACGCGTTCCAGGCGGGCATCGACGGCGTGAGCTGGCTGCTGATCCGGTTCGCCGCGGTGATGGTGCCGATCGTGCTGCTGGTCAACGGCTTCACCAAGGGCGACTGGCTCGAGGCCTTCCTGTTCGCGCTGTCGGTGGCCGTGGGCCTCACGCCCGAGATGCTGCCGATGATCGTGACGACGACCCTCGCGCGCGGGGCGGTGAGCCTGTCGCGCCGCAAGGTGATCGTCAAGCGGCTGGACGCGATCCAGAACCTCGGCGCGATGGACGTCCTGTGCACCGACAAGACCGGCACGCTGACGCAGGACCACATCGCGCTGGAGCGGCACGTCGACGCCTTCGGGCGGCCGTCGCAACGCGTGCTGGAACGGGCCGTGCTCAACAGCCTCTACCAGACCGGCCTGCGCAACCTGCTCGACCGGGCGGTGCTGGAGCGGGTCGACGACGAGGCCGAGCGCGAGATCGCGCGGCGCTACCGCAAGGTCGACGAGATCCCGTTCGACTTCCAGCGCCGGCGCATGTCGGTCGTCGTGGCCGAGGGCGAGACCCGGCGCCTGCTGATCTGCAAGGGCGCGTTCGAGGAGGTGCTGGCCGCCTGCACCCGGGTCCGGGCCGAGGCCGAAGGCGAGGCTCCCGGCGTGCCGCTCGACGCGGCGATGCGCGAGCGCGTGACGCAGGTCGCGGCCGAGCTGGGCGAGTCCGGCCTGCGGGTGGTCGCCGTGGCCACCCGGGAACTGCCGCCCGACGGGGCCCCCTGCGGCGTCGGCGACGAGGCCGACCTGGTCCTCGAGGGCTGCATCGCGTTCCTCGATCCGCCCAAGGAGTCGGCCGCCCCGGCGCTGCGCGCGCTCGCGGCCCACGGCGTGCGCGTCAAGGTGCTGACCGGCGACGGCGCGCACGTCACCGCCCACGTCTGCGCGCAGGTCGGCCTGCCCCGCGACGCGATCCTGACCGGCGCCGAGGTCGAGGCGCTCGACGACGCGGCGCTCGCCGAGGCGGTGCGCCGCCACGACGTGTTCGCGAAGCTGGCGCCGGCGCACAAGGAGCGCATCGTGCGCGCGCTGAGAGGGCAGGGCCACGTCGTGGGCTTCATCGGCGACGGCATCAACGACGCGCCGGCGCTGCGCGCGGCCGACGTCGGCATCTCGGTCGACACGGCGGTCGACATCGCCAAGGAGGCGGCCGACGTGATCCTGCTCGAGAAGAGCCTGATGGTGCTCGACGAGGGCGTGGTCGACGGACGCGCTACCTTCTGCAACATGCTGAAGTACATCCGCATGACGGCGAGCTCGAACTTCGGGAACGTCTTCTCGGTGCTGGTGGCCAGCGCGTTCCTGCCGTTCCTGCCGATGCTGCCCCTGCACCTGCTGGTGCAGAACCTGCTCTACGACGTCTCGCAGACCGGCATCCCGTTCGACACCGTGGACGCCGAGCTGGTGGCGCGCCCGCTCGCCTGGAATCCGGGCGACATCGGCCGCTTCATGCTCGTCTTCGGTCCGATCAGCTCGATCTTCGACCTCGCGACCTTCGCGGTGCTCTGGTGGGGGTTCGGCGCCGACACGCCGGCCGAGCAGGGCCTGTTCCAGTCGGGCTGGTTCGTCGTGGGCCTGCTCACCCAGACCCTCGTGGTCCACATGATCCGGACGCCGAAGCTGCCGTTCGTCCGCAGCCGGCCCTCGGCGACGCTGGCCCTCACCACGCTGTGCATCGCTGCGATCGGCCTGTGGCTGCCGATGGGGCCGCTGGCCGCGTCCTTCAGGCTCCAGCCCCTGCCGCCCCTGTTCTTCGCGTGGCTGGTCGCGATCCTCGCGGGGTACGCGGTCGCGACGACGCTGGCCAAGACGCTCTACGTCCGGCGGTTCGGTTGGCAGTCGATCCCGGGGGGACCGGCCGTGTGAGTCCGGCGGGTCGCGACGCCCGCCATCGAGGCGACCTCGTCCGTGCCGCGGGCACGGCGAGGCCCGCGGGGACTCAGCCCTTCGGCGCGGTCTCGACGAAGGCGGGCCGGGCGAGCAGCTTGGCCGCGTGCCGCTCGAGGTTCGGGTGGCGGGCGCGCCAGTCGATCTGCGGGAATCGGAAGTCCAGGTAGCCGAGCGCGCAGCCCAGGGCCACGTCGGCCAGCGAATACTTGCCTTCGCAGCAGTAGGGCTTGTCGCCCAGGCCCTTGGCCATCGCCTCGAGGGAGGCGTCGATCTTGCCCATCTGCCGCGCGATCCAGGACGCGCTGCGGGTGGCCGGATCGGGACGGTTGTTCTCGAGCCGCGCGAGGATGGCCGCGTCGAGCAGGCCGTCGCACAGCGCCTCCCAGCAGCGGACCTCGACGCGCGAGCGCCCGGACGGCGGGATCAGCCGCTGCAGCGGCGAGACGGTATCGAGGTACTCGACGATGACCCGCGAGTCGAAGACGGCGGCGCCGTCCTCGGTGATCAGGGTCGGCACCTTGCCCAGGGGGTTGGACTCGCCGATCGTCGTCTGCGACGACCAGACGTCCTCGCGCTCGAACCGGTAGTCGATCTTCTTCTCGGCGAGCACCACCCGCACCTTGCGAACGTACGGGCTGCCGTCGGATCCGATCAGCTTCATGGGCGACTTCGCTGTGGGAAGCGTTCAACTATATCGCACGTTCGCGCGGGTGCCAGCCGGTGCTAGGATCGCGCCTCCATGAGCGCCACACCCGCCTCCCCCCCGTCGTCGGCCGCCTTCGAGCTCGACGCCCTCTCGCCGCTCGACGGCCGCTACGCGTCGCGCGTGGCCGCGCTGCGCCCGCTGCTGTCGGAGTCGGCGTTCGTCCGGCACCGGGTGAAGGTGGAGGTGGAGTGGCTGATCGCGCTCTCCGACCTCGGCCTGCCCGAGCTGCCGAGCTTCTCGGCGGGCGCCCGGTCGCGGCTGCGCGCGGTGGTCGATGGCTTCGGCGCCGCCGAGGCCGCGCGGGTGAAGGCGATCGAGGCGGTCACCAACCACGACGTGAAGGCGGTGGAGTACTTCCTGAAGGAGCGCGTGGCCGGCGATGCCGAGCTCGAGCGCGCCTCGGAGTTCATCCACTTCGCCTGCACCTCGGAGGACATCAACAATACCTCGCACGCGCTGATGTACTCGGCCGCGCGCGACACGGTGCTGCTGCCTGCGCTCGACGCGGTGATCGCGCAGCTGCGCGGGATGGCGCACGCGCACGCGGACCTGCCGATGCTGTCGCGCACGCACGGCCAGCCCGCCTCGCCCACCACGCTGGGCAAGGAGATCGCCAACGTCGTCGCGCGGCTCAGGCTCGCGCGCGAGCGGCTCGCGGCGGTGCGGCCGAGCGCGAAGATGAACGGCGCGGTGGGCAACTTCAACGCGCACCTGTCGGCGTATCCCGACGTCGACTGGGAGGCGTTCTCGAAGCGCGTCGTCGAGGATGCGCTCGGCGTGACGTTCAATCCGTGGACGATCCAGATCGAGCCGCACGACTGGATGGCCGAGCTGTTCGACGCGATCGCGCGGACCAACACCATCCTGATCGACCTCGACCGCGACATCTGGGGCTACATCTCGGTCGGCTACTTCAAGCAGAAGCTGAAGGCCGGCGAGATCGGCTCGTCGACGATGCCGCACAAGGTCAACCCGATCGACTTCGAGAACTCCGAGGGCAACCTCGGGGTGGCGAACGCGCTGCTGCGCTTCCTCGCCGACAAGCTGCCGGTCTCGCGCTGGCAGCGCGACCTGACCGACTCGACCGTGCTGCGCAACGTCGGCAACGCGTTCGGCCACACGCTGCTCGCCTGGGACGCCTGCCTGCGCGGGCTTCGCAAGCTCGAGGTGAACCCGGCGCGGCTCGTCGAGGATCTCGACGCCTGCTGGGAGGTGCTCGCCGAGCCGGTGCAGACGGTGATGCGGCGCTACGGCGTGCCCAATCCCTACGAGCAGCTCAAGGAGCTGACCCGCGGCAAGGGCATCACGTCCGAGGCGCTCGCCGCCTTCGTCGACGGCCTGGCGATCCCCGACGACGCGAAGGCGCGGCTGCGGGCGATGACGCCGGCCTCGTACGTCGGCAAGGCCGCGGAGCTGGCCCGGCGGGTCTGAGGAGAGCCCGGAGCCCGGCCTCGGCGGCCGCCGCGCCGGTTCGAGCTCCGGCCTGAGCGTTCCCGCCACCGTGACTGGAATGTGATGACATCCCACCTTGGCCGCTGCTAAGATCGTTCGCGTTAGAACGGTCTCGATCAGTACGGTCGCCGTCGACCGTGCCGCCCCCCCCCCCCCCCCCCCCCACGGCCCGAGCCAACCCTCCCCCGGCGGTCGGAAAAGCACAACTCCACAATCCCATCACATTACTCAAACCCGTACTCTGCTGTCTTCTTTAGAAAAAAACAAAGCATAAATGCCTATTCACATCGAAAACACGACTAC
>JBAXJZ010000219.1:0-7097 GCA_037137595.1 Burkholderiales bacterium
CCGCCCTGCACGCTGTCGTTGCCGTCGCCGCCGTCGAGGGTGTCGTCGCCGGCCGCGCCGTCGAGCAGGTTGGCGCTGGCGTCGCCGGTGAGCGTGTCGTTGAAGTTGGAGCCGGAGAGATTCTCGATGCTGACGAAACTGTCCAGCCCGGCGCCCACCGTGTTTTGCGCGCCGGCGAGCGCCAGCGAGACGCTCACGCCGGCGCCGGCGGTGATGTAGGAGGCCGTGTCGGTGCCGGTGCCGCCGTTGAGGGTGTCGTTGCCGTCGCCACCGATCAGGGTGTCGTCGCCGCTGCCGCCGTCGAGCGTGTCGTTGCCGGTGCTGCCGTCGAGCGTGTCGTTGCCGGTGCCGCCGGTGAGCGTGTCGTTGAAGTTCGAGCCGATCAGCCCCTCGATCTGGCTCAGGATGTCGTTGCCGGCCCCGCCGGTGGCCTGGCTGGTGCTGATGGCCAGGCTCACCGTCACCGCCGAGGTGGCATTGGCGTAGCTGGCCACGTCGGACCCGTTGCCGCCGACGAGCGAGTCGTTGCCGGCGCCGCCGGCGAGCGTGTCGTTGCCGTCGCCGCCGTTCAGGGTGTCGTTGCCGGCGCCGCCGTCGAGCAGGTTGGCGACGGCGTCGCCGGTGAGCATGTCGGCGAACGCGGTGCCGATCACATTCTCGATGTTGAGGATCATCTCCGAGCCGAAGCCGCCGCCGATGGTCTGCGCGGTGGTGGTGGCCAGGTTCACGGTGATGCCGGTGCTCGCGCCACTGGCGCCGTCGACCGAGAAGTCGATGGTGTCCACGCCGGTGCCGCCGTCCACGTAATCGTTGCCGATGCCCGGGCGCAACACGTCGTCGCCGGCCGCGCCGTACAGGCCGTCGTTGCCGGCCCGGCCGCTCAGCAGGTCGTTGCCGGCGCCGCCCAGCAGCAGGTCGTCCAACTGGCCGGTGAGCGCCGCGCGCGCGTCGGTGCCGGTCAGAGTGTCGGCGCCGCTGGTGCCCAGCTGGGCGTTGGCGTTCTGCCAGTTGCCGTAGCCCGCCACCGAGAGCAGCGTGGACTCACCGGGGCCGCCACCGGGCGCTGCGCCGCGGTACGGGTGGTCCACGGGCAGGCTCGCCTGGCTGCCCCATTTCCACGCCAGGTAACCCTCCACCAGTTGCCGGTCGGCCGTGGAAAGGGTCTGGTTGGTGACGATGATCTCGGGCTGGTCGCCGGCGAAGTTCCAGGTGCCGCTATAGGGCGCTCCGGTCAGCAGGGAACCGTTCCATCCGAGCGGCTGGTTGACGGTCGCCACCACGGACGTCGTGTTGTTCAGGGTCGTGTACGCCGACCCCGCGTTGGTCCACGCCGGCTGCGAACCGTTCGCCCAGAAGGACGCCGCCGTATGCGTGAAGGTGCCGACCGCCAGGTCGCCGCGGCCGTCGTTCTGGTTGACGATCAGCGCCCAGTTGGAATTCCCGTTCAGGTTGCCGTTGCCCCCGATCGGCATGTAGGTTGTATCGGTGGTGCGCTGGACCCAGAACAGGCTGTTCGTGCTGCCGGACATCGACGGCATGTTGCCCACCCGCAGCCCGTCGTCCACGCCGTCGTAGCGGATCACCGAGAGGCCATTCATGGCGTTGACCACTAGCTGGGGCTGCCAGCCGGTGGTGGCCTGCACGGCGTTGCGGCCGTTGCCGCTCTTGTCCACCCAGGTGGCCACGCCGCTGCCGTTCAGGCCCGCCTCCAGCAGGCCCTCCTGGACCCCGTCGCCGTCGAGGTCGGCGGCGTCCAGCCACAGCACCTTGCCGGCCAGCAGGTCCGGCGTCCAGTTCGAGATCGCGGTCAGGCCGTAGTTGGCCACCATTTCGGATACCGCCGGCAGCACCAGCGTGTCGGCGCTCACGGTGAGCGTGGCGCCGCTGGCGGCGGCCGTGTAGCTGCGCGCGGCCAGCGCGTTGGGCGTGCCGGCGTTGACCGGCGCGTAGTTGAACTCGCCGGCGAACTCGGTGGTGCTCAGGTGGATCACGTCGCGGTTGCCGTTGGCGGCGACGGTATCGCCCACCATGGCGAGCGTCTTGTCGCCCGGCCGCATGGCGAGGATGTCGGCCGCCGCGATGGCGACACGGTCGCTCGCGCCGGTGGCGGACCCGCCGGCGCCGAGGTCCAGCACTTCCACATCGAAGGTCTTGGCGGCGAAGCCGGCGAGGCTGGTGAGGCCGCCGCCGTTGCCCTTGAGCGCGTCGGTGCCGGCGCCGCCGTCGATGCGGCCCAGCAGGCCCGCGTCGGAGGCGCGGATGACGAACGCATCGTTGCCGTTGCCGCCCCACAGGTTGTCGGCGCCGCCGTTGCCCGTGAGCGTGTCGTTGCCGTCGTTGCCGAACAGCGTGTCGGCGCCGCCGCCGCCGCCCAGCGTGTCGTTGAACATCGAGCCGTTGAACGTGACCGCCGCGGCGCTGAAGGCGCCGCTGGCATTGGTGTTGCGCACGCTGAAGCCGCTGCCGCTGGCTATGGCCGAGAGGTCGACATTCAGGCCGTTGGCGTTGATGATCGCCGTGCCGAGGTTGACGCTGGGGGCGGTGGCCGTCCAGGCGCCCGCCAGGGTGGCGGTGACGGACGCCCCGGCGCTGACCTGCAGGATGTCCTGGGTGCCGTCGAGGGCGCGCTTGCCGAGGTCGGTCACCACATCGTTGCCGGCGTCGATGATGAAAGTGTCGGCACCGCCGCCGCCGGTGAGGGTGTCGTCGCCCGCGCCGCCGTTGAGCGTGTCGTTGCCGCCGCCATAGACGCTGGCCGTGGCCGACTGCTCCAGGGTCATTCCCCAGATCGCGTTGCCCACGTTGTTGAGCCCGCTGGCGTACCAGTCCAGGCTCCAGGCGTTCGAAAACGTCTGCGTCTTGGACACGCGGTACCAGCCGTCGCCCACCAACTGCACCGTGGTCCCGGCCGACTGCCCGGTCAACTGCAGGGCGGCGTTGAAGGTCGCGGTCATGTTGATGAGGTTCTGCCCGGCATTCCAGCCCATGGTGCCGGCAGCCAGCGGCTTGAAGAACGCCGAAAAGGTGTAGGTGCCGGCCTCGCGTGCGGTGTTGATGTAGAAAAAGTCGTAGGGGCGCGGCGCGACGCCGTCGTAGGTGTAGGCGAGGATGCGGTCGGCCGTCATGGTGCCGTCAGGCGCCAGCAGGCTGTCGGTCGCGATGTCGGCGGCGTTGAAGCGCCAGGCCACCAGGTTCTCGCCGTTGCCGATGATGTCCGAGGTGCCGCCGTTGAGCACGTCGTTGCCGGCGCCGCCGGTGATCAGGTTGCTGCCGCCGTTGCCGGTGAGGGTGTTGGCGACTTCATCGCCGGTCACGGCCAGGTTGGCGGTGCCCAGCACCGTGGCGTTCTCGATGTTGTCCCACTTCGCGTCGTTCAGGTCGACGGCGAACTTGGCCTGCACCGTGTCGGTGCCGGCGCTGGCCGCCTCGACCACCACGTCGTTCGGGTTATCGAGCACGTAGGTGTCGTTGCCCAGACCACCGCGCAGGGTGTCGTTGCCGCCACGCCCGTCGAGGGTGTCGTTGCCATCGCCGCCGGTCAGGCTGTCGTTGTTGCGCGCGCCCTGCAGGTACACCCCGGTGGCGTTGCCCGCGTTGCTGATGTTCCACACCCCGGCCGCGCCGGTCGCGGCCGCATCGGTCTGGTAGGTGGTCCTGCCGTTGGCGGTGATGTTGATCGTGCCGTTGTTGGTGGACTGGGATCCGCCGTTGGCGCCGTTGTAGTACCAGTGGTCGATCAGGTTGATGTTGACCGTGGCCCCGGCGTACACCACCACGCGGTCGCCGTTGTTGAAATCGGTGATGGTGTCGACCGAGGTGTCCGAACCGTTGCCGCTGGCCGCGCCGATGTAGAAGATGTCGCTGCCCGCGCCGCCGGTGAAGGTGTTGTTGTTGGTGTCGCCGGTGAAGGTGTCGTTCCAGGCGCTGCCGATGATGTTCTCGATGTTGGCGAGCACATCGACCTCGGTGCCGATGGTGGCACGGTTGGTGAGCAGCGAGACCGTGACGGCCGCGGTCCTGTCGGCATAGCTCGCCGTGTCGCTGCCGGCGCCGCCGTCGAGCGTGTCGTTGCCGTTGCCGCCGGTCAGCACGTTGTCGGCGCTGTCGCCGGTGAGGTAGTCGGCCGCGCTGCCGCCGATCACGTTCTCGATGCCGGCGATGGAGGCGATGCCGTTGCCGGTGCCCAGCGTCAGGTTCACCGTGACGGCGCTGGTGATCAGGCTGTAATCGAGCGTGTCGGTGTTGCCGGCGGTGGTGCCCTGGTCGTTGATGACCTTGCTGCCGGCCACGGTGGTGAAGCGATAGATGTCGCTGCCGTTGCCGCCGCTGATGGTGTCGTTGCCGGCGCCCATCGTGATGATGTTGCTGATGTCGTTGCCGGTGAGGTTGAAGTTGCCGCTGCCGGTGTAGGTGACGTTCTCGACGTTGGTCGGCAGGGTGTACGTCGACAGCGAGGTCAGCACCGTGTCGGTGCCGGCGCTGGCCGCCTCGACCACGCTGTCGCCGACGTTGTCGACCACGTAGGTGTCGTTGCCCGCGCCGCCGGTCATGGTGTCGGCGCCGGCGCCGCCGTCGAGGGTGTTGTCGTTGGCGTCGCCGGTCAGGGTGTCGGCGGCGCTGCCGCCGATCACGCCGCGGAACTGGCGGATGCGGTCGACGTTGCCGAAACTGTCGGTGGCCGACAGGAAGGCCAGGCTCTGGCCGTTGATGGTGAGGTTGGTGGTGGCGCCGGCCAGGTTCACCGTCACCGCGCCGCTGCCGCCGGAGGCGTCGTACACATCCAACCCGCCGCCGCCGTCGAGGGTGTCGGCGCCGTTGCCGCCGCGGATGGTGTTGTCCGTGCTGTTGCCGAAGATCACGTCGCCGTACACGGTGCCGATGACGTTCTCCACGCTCGACAGCGTGACGCTGCCGAAGCCGCCGCCGGCGCTTTGCGCCGTCAGGGTGGCGAGGTTCAGGGTGATGGCCCCGGTGGCGCCGACCGAGAAGTCGATGGTGTCGACGCCGATGCCGCCATCGAAGAAGTCGCTGCCGACGCCGGCGCGCAGGGTGTCGTTGCCGGCGCCGCCGAACAGCGCGTCGTTGAAGGCGCCGCCCGACAGCGTGTCGTTGCCGTTGCCGCCCAGCACCGCGCCGTCGAGCTTGCCGGCCCCGCGCGCCCCGCCGTTGTAGGCCGCGCTCAGGGTGTCGGCGACGTCGCCGCCCTGGTCGCCGAACACGAAGCGGGCGTCCTGCCAGGTGGCGTCGCCGGCGACCGCTGCGTCGCCCGTCACCGTGCCCGTCCCCTGCCATTTGGCCGCGAGATAGGCCTGCACCGTGGCGCGCTCGTCGGTGGTGAGGACGCGGTTGTAGGCGATCACCTCGCCCAGGTCGAACTTGCTGTACTCCGTGCCGTTGATGTAGCGGCCGAACTGCAGGCTGTTCGGCGCGATGGTCGCGGCGCTTGTCGTCGCGAACTGGGTCCCGTTCAACCATGCCGTGGCACCCGTGGCAGCGCTGCTCTGGGCCGAGTAGACCTCCACGTTGGTGTTGGCAGTGACGCCGTAGCTGATCCATCCATTGCTGTAGAACCGGCTGGTGCCTCCCCCGTGGGAACCGAGGAACCAGTCCCCGGTGGCCCCGGTGGTCGAGATGGTCCGGCCGTTCTGCGTGCCCTCCATCTTCTGCACCGCGAAGATGGTGTAGGTGGACGGGATGCTCGAGAGCGCATTGAGCCAGTCGTTGCCGTCGAAGCGCACCACGCCGTTGCCGTTGATGGCGCCGGTCACGTAGGTGGGCTGCGCCGAGGCCGTGGCCTGAAGGGCGTTGGTCATGCCGCTGCCCTTGTCCACCCAGGTGAAGCTGCCGCCCACGAGGCTGGTCTCGGCGGCGCCTTCGACGATGCCGTCGCCGTCGAGGTCGGCGCCGTCCAGCCAGAGGGTGTTGCCGCTGACTGCGTTGGGGTTGAAGAACAGGCCCCACTTGGTGCCCAGTTCGGCAACGCTCGGCAGGACCAGCGTGCTGGCGTCGACCGCCACGGCCTTGCCGCCGATGGCGGTGCTGTTGTAGAGGCGGCCGGTGACGCCGCCATCGAGCGTGGCGGCATTGCCGCCGGAGATGACGCCGGCGAATTCGGTGGTGTTGAGGTAGATCACGTCGCGCGCGGTGGCGTCGCCGCGCACTTCGAGCTGGGTGGCGCTGCCGACGATCGCGGTGATCGAGGCCGCGGTCAGCGAGACCCGCTCGGTATTGCTGCCGCGCAGGTCGAGCTGCTCGACGTTGAGCACCCGGGCGGAGATGTCGGTCAGGCGGGCGAGGCCGCTGCCGTCCATGCGCAGGCTGTCGAAGCCGGCTTCGCCGTCGACCAGCGAGAAGGCGATGCCGCCCGGGGCGATGGCGTCGCGCCCGTCGCCGCCGCGCAGGAGGTCGGCGCCGCCGCCGCCGGCGATGGTGTCGTCGCCGCCGCCGCCGGCGATGGTTTCGGCCGCGCCGCTGCCTTGCAGGGTGTCGGCGAAGGCCGAGCCGGTGAGGCTGGTGGCGCCACCGCTGTTGGTGACGGTGAAGCCGTTGCCGCCGACGATCGAGGACACCGCCGAGAGGTTGACCGCCGCGCCGCTGGTGAGAAGGCTCGCGCTGCCGGCGTTGGAGCTGGCGGCGCTGGCCACCCAGCCGGCCGCATCCACCGTGGCGACCACGCTGGCGCCCGCGTAGACCTTGAGGACATCGACGCCGCCATTGCCCAGATCGGTCACGGTGTCGTTGCCGGCATCGGCGTTGAAGGTGTCGACGCCGGCGCCGCCGGTGAGGGTGTCGCCGCCGGTGCCGCCGGTGAGGGTGTCGTTGCCGGCGCCGCCGTCGAGCGCGTCGCTGCCGCTCGAGCCTTCGAGCAGGTTGGCATTGGCGTCGCCCGCGAGCACGTCGTCCCAGCTCGACCCGCGCAGGTTCTCGATGCCGTCGAAGGTGTCGCCCGCGGCCTCGCCGAGGTTGGCGGTGGCGTCGGCCAGGCTGGCGGTGATGCCGAGCGCCGCGCCGCTGTAGCTGACGGTATCGGTGCCGCTGCCGCCCACGAGCGTGTCGGCGCCCGCGCCGCCTTCGAGGGTGTCGTCGCCGTTGCCGCC
>JBAXJZ010000220.1:0-7092 GCA_037137595.1 Burkholderiales bacterium
CCAGGCCGAAGCGCCCCATCGGGATCTTCGACAGCATGAAGTCGATGTGCTGCTGCGTGATCTGGTCGAAGATCGCCGTGCGGACGGCGGCCGGGGTGATGCAGTTGACCCGCACGCCGGTCTTCGCGGTCTCCTTGCCGATCGACTTGGTGAGCCCGATCACCGCCGCCTTGGAGGCCGAATAGGCCGACGCGTTCGGGTTGCCCTCCTTGCCCGCGATCGACGCGATGTTGATCACGCGTCCGTAGTCGCGCTCGAGCATCCGCTTCACGACGGCACGGTTGCAGTAGAAGGTGCCGTGCACGTTCACGTCGAAGGTGCGCCGCCACGCGTCGGTGGGATAGTCCCAGGTGGGCAGCGTGGCGCCCGCGATGCCGGCGCTGCAGACCAGCACGTCGAGCCGGCCGAACGCGGCGTGCGACGCGTCGGTGGCCTGCTGCACGGCGGCCTCGTCGGCCACGTCGACGCCCAGTCCCAGGTGGCCCGGTCCGAGCGACGCGGCCGCGGCCTTCGCCGCCGCCGCGTCGAGGTCCCACAGCGCGACGCGCGCGCCGCTCTCGGCGAAGCGCCGCGCGACGGCCAGGCCGATGCCGGCGGCCCCGCCGGTGACGACCGCGCAGCGGTCCTTCAGGTCGATCGCATTCACCCCGGTCTCCTCCCCGTCGGGGTCGCCGCCGCGCGCCGTCAGCGCGTCAGGAACTCGACGACCATCGTGTTGAACTTCTCCGCGTGCTCCCATTGTGCCCAGTGGCCGCAGCGGCTGAAGAGGGTCAGGTCGGCGTTCGGAATGCCCCAGAGCAGGCGCAGGCCGATGTCGAAGGGCACGAACCGGTCGTCGCGCCCCCAGACGATCATCGTGGGCGCCTTGATCTCGCCGAGGCGGTGACCGTAGTCGGGGAACTGCTTCGGATTCGCGGCCAGGCTCTTCAGGAAGTTGTCGAGGTGCTCGCGACGCGCGTGCATCGCGTCGACCCGCATCTGCAGCAGCTCGTCGGTCAGGCTCGAGGCGTCGTACACGAAGACCGACATCATCCGCTTCACGTTCTCCAGGCTCGGCTCGCGGCAGACCTGCTGCATCAGCTTGATGCCCTCGGTGGGCATCGGCACGAACTGGCTGGGCCCGCCGGTGCCGCCGCCCATCAGCACGAGCCGCCGCGCGCGCTCCGGGAAGGCCAGCGCGAACGCGACCGCGCTGTGACCGCCCATCGAGTTGCCCACGAGGTCGACCTGCCCGATGCCCAGCGCGTCGAGCACTCCCTTCGTGATCCGTGCGTTCAGGTCCGAGCGCGAGCCGGTGCAGACGACGCTGCTGGAACGGCTCCAGCCGGGGCAGTCGACGAGCAGCACGCGCATGCCGCGCGACACCAGCGGCTCGACGTTGCGGTGGAAGTTCGCCCAGCCGCTGGCGCCCGGCCCGGAGCCGTGCAGCATCACCACCACCCGGTCGCCCGACCCGCAGTCGTTGTAGTGGATGTCGTAGGCGGTGTCGCCGTCCGGCACGCGGATGGTGCGGCGGGTGGCGTCATCGGCGATCGCGGTCGCGGTGCTCATGGGGGTCTCCTGTGCGGCCGCGCGCGGGGTCCGGCGCGGGACGCGGGATTCTGCGGCGGGCCCGGCGGCGCGTACACTGGGTGCACTGGATGCACGATTCCGGAGCGGGGAGATGGCCCGGCGCGGCCCGCCGTCGGTCGGCGGCGACTACAAGGAGGTGCGGGGCCTGACCCGCGGCGTGGCGGTGCTGCGCGCGCTGAACCGGCTGCCCGGCGGCATCGGCTCGATCACCGCGCTCGCGTCGGCCAGCGGCCTGCACCGCACCACGGTCAAGCGCCTGCTCGAGACGCTGCGCGCCGAGCGCCTCGTCGAGCACGACGAGGAGAGCGGCCTCTACGCGCTGACCTTCGAGGTGCGTCGCCTGTCCGAGGGCTACGGCACCGCGGACTGGATCGACCGCATCGCGGTGCCGGCGATGTTCGACGCGCTGCCCGCGCTGCTCTGGCCGTCCGACATCGCGACGCCCGAGGCGGGCTGGATGGTGGTGCGCGAATCGACCCACCGCGGCAGCGTGCTGTCGCAGCACCGCGCGATGATCGGCACGCGGCTGCCGATGCCGGTCACCGCGGCCGGCCGCGCCTACCTCGCCTGGTGCGGCGACGACGAGCGCCGCGCGACGCTCGACCTCATCGCCTCCCGCGACGACGCGGTGGCCGAGCTGGCCCGCGACCGGCGAGCGATGACGCGCCTGCTGGCCGCGACACGACGCCGCGGCTTCGCGACCAACGAGGGTGAATGGCTGCCGCAGGCCGACTTCGCGGCGATCGCGCTGCCGGTGATCGCACACGACCGGGTGGTGGCCGCCGTGAACCTGGTGTTCCCCAGGACCGCGGTCGACCGGCGCGAGATCGAGCAGCGCAGCGTGCCGAGACTGCGCGAGCTGGTCGCGACCATCGGCGCGCGGCTCGAGGCGGCCGGCCCCCGGGGCCCGGCCGTCACCGGCTGAGACACCGGGGCCGGCGCGCCCGCCTCAGTGCACCGGCAGCGCGTCACCCGAGGCGAGCGTGCCCGGCCAGCGCCGCGCCACCATCAGGTAGAGCGCCGGCAGCGCCACCAGCGTCAGCAGCGTCGCGCTGACCAGCCCGCCGATCACCACCACCGCGAGCGGCCGCTGCGTCTCGGCGCCGATCCCGTGCGACAGCGCCATCGGCAGCAGGCCGAGCATCGCGAGCAGCGCGGTCATCATCACCGTGCGCAGCCGGGTCAGCGCCCCCTCGCGCACCGCGGCGCGGATCGCGTCGAAGTCGGTGAGGCCGAAGGTCCGGGCGTTGAAGTCCGAGACCATCACCACCCCGTTGAGCACCGCCTGTCCGAACAGCGCGATGAAGCCGATCGCCGCCGAGACCGACAGCGGGATGCCGGTGAGCCACAGCGCGACGATGCCCCCGATCATCGCGAGCGGGATGTTCGCGATGATCAGCGAGGCGCTGGCCAGCGAGCCGAACGCGTCGAACAGCAGCAAAAAGATCAGCAGGATCGACAGCGGCACGACCCAGGAGAGCCGCGCCATCGCACGCTGCTGGTTCTCGAACTCGCCCGACCACGCGAGCACGTAGCCCGGCGGCAGCGTGACGTTGGCCTCGACCAGGCGCTGCATGTCGGCCACCACGCTGCCCATGTCGCGACCGTGGATGAAGACGCCGATCGCGGCCACCCGCTGGCCGTTCTCGCGGCTCACGCTGAGCGCGCCCTCGGCCTCGGTGAACCGCGCGAGCTGCCCGAGCGGCACCTGCGCGCCGCCCGGCGCACCGACCAGCAGCTTGTGCAGGTTCGGCAGCTCGCGCTCCTCGGGCCGCAGGCGCACCACGACGCTGAAGTGCCGCTCGCCCTCCCAGAGCTCGCTGGTGGCGCGCCCGGCGAGCGAGGCCTCGACCAGCGCCTGCACGTCGCCGACGTTGACCCCGTAGCGGGCGGCCGCGTCCCGGTCGATGTCGAGGCGCATCTGCGGCAGCTGGCCGTCGCGGTCGACGAAGCTGCTGCTCACGCCCTCGACGCCGTCGACCTGCGCGCGGATCTGGCGCGCGATCCGCTTGATGGCGACGACGTCGTCGCCCTGGACCTTGATGACCACCTGGCCCTTGATCTGCGAGATGCTCTCCAGCACGTTGTCGCGGATGGGCTGCGAGAAGCTCGGGTCGATGCCCGGGATCGAGGCCATCCGCTGCTCGAACTCGTGCAGCAGCCGCTCCTTCGTCATACCCGGGCGCCAGGCGTCGTCGGGCTTGAGCTCGACGAAGAACTCGGCGACGTTGAAGATCTTCGGATCGGTGCCGTCGTCGGGACGACCGGCCTTCGAGATGATCGACTGCACCTCGGGCACGCCGGACAGCGCCTTGCGCACCATCCGGGTGGTGCGCTGCGCCTCCTCGGGCGAGACCGACGGCGACATCGTCGTGCTGACCCAGATCGAGCCCTCGTTCAGCTCCGGGAGGAACTCGCTGCCCAGCCGGGTCGACACGCCGCCCGCCACGACGAGCGCCGCGACCGCGATCGCCACCACCGTCAGGCGCCGCTCCAGCGCCCAGTCGAGCAGCCGCGCGTAGCCGCGCTTGGCCGCGCGCACCAGCCGGTTGTCGTCGTGCGGCACGCGGCGCAGGAACCAGGCGCAGGCCAGCGGCACCACGGTGAGCGACAGGATCAGCGAGCCGACCAGCGCCGAGCTCACCGTCCAGGCCATCGGCGAGAAGATCCGGCCCTCGTGCCGCTGCAGCGTGAAGATCGGCACGTGGGCGACGATGATGATCAGCATCGAGAAGAGCGTCGGCCGCCCGACCTCGACCGCGGCCTCGAGCACCGCGTTGCGGCGCGCCGCGGGATCGTGGATCTCGGCCTCCTTCAGCTGGCCGAGCCGCCGGAAGATGTTCTCGACCACGATGACCGCGCCGTCGACGATGATGCCGAAGTCCATCGCGCCCAGCGACAGCAGGTTCGCCGGGATGCCGACGAAGGTCAGGCCGAGGAAGGTCGCCAGCAGCGACAGCGGGATCACCGCCGCGACGATCAGCGCCGCGCGCACGTTGGTGAGGAACAGCACCAGCACCAGGCAGACGAGGATCGCCCCCTCGAGCAGGTTCTTGAAGACGGTGTGCAGCGTCTTCTCGATCAGCCAGGAGCGGTCGTAGTACGGCACCATCGCCACGCCCTTGGGCAGCTGGGCGCCGTTGATGAAGGCCATCTTCTCCTTGATGCCCTCGAGCACCTTCGACGGGTTCTCGCCCTTCCTCATGATGACGATGCCGTTGACGATGTCGTCGTCGTCGCGATCGCCGACCGTCTGGCCGACGATGCCCTGCACCGGGGCCCCGCCGACGTTGACCGTCGCGACGTCCCGCACCAGCACCGGCACGCCGTTCTTCACAGACACCACCACCTTGGCGATGTCGGCCGAGGTCCTCAGCTCGCCGATCGAGCGGATCAGGTACTGCTGCGCGCCCTGCGAGACCGCGCCGCCGCCGGCGTTGGAGTTCGCCCGCTCGAGGGCCGCGACCAGGTCGCCCACGCCCAGGCCGTAGTCGCGCAGCCGCGCCATGTCGGGGCTGACCTCGTACTGCTTGACCGAGCCGCCCATCGTCACCACGTCGGCCACGCCCGGCACGCGGCGCAGGTGCTTCTCGACGACCCAGTCCTGCAGCGTGCGCAGCTGCTGCGGCGTGTAGCCGTCGCCGCGCAGACGGAAGCGGAAGATCTCGCCGATCGCCGTCTGCGGCGGCAGGATCGAGACCTCGACGCCCGACGGAACGTCGAGCTGCTGCAGCCGCTCGTTCACCCGCTGCCGGGCGAGCACGTCTGACGGCCGGTCGTTGAAGGTGACGATGGTGAACGACAGGCCGAACATCGTGTGCGAGAACAGCCGCACCGAGTCGGGCAGGCCCGACAGCGCGACCTCGACCGGCAGCGTCACCTGCCGCTCGACCTCCTCGGCCGCGCGGCCGGGATAGAGCCCGATGACCGTGACCTGCGTATCCGAGACGTCGGGGAAGGCCTCGATCGGCAGGTTGTTGAACGCGAGGGTGCCGCCGCCGATGAAGAGGGCGAGCGCGAACACCACCAGCAGCGGCTGGTGGAGCGCGAAATGGACGACCCGTCGGATCACTTGTGTCCCCCGTCGCGGGCGGCCGAGGCGCCGCCCTGCGCGACCTTGGCGCCGACGAGGATCTGGTCGAGGAACTGGTTGCCCTCGACGACGACCTTCTGTCCGTCGACGAGCCCCTGGACCACCGAGCGGCCCGCGCCGGCGCGGCGCACCTGCACGTCGGTGCGGGTGAAGCCGCCGTCGTCGTCGAGCACGAAGACGTGGTGGTGTCCGCCGCTCATCAGCACCGCGCTCGACGGCACGTTGTGCAGCGGCGCGTCGGGCTCGCCGCCGCTGACGGGGAAGCTGACGTTCACGTACATCTCGCCCTTGAGCAGGCCGTCGGCGTTCGGCACCGCGCCGCGCAGCTTGAGCGTGCGCGACTCGGGGTCCACCGCCGCGCCGAGCGCGGTCAGCGTGCCGGCGAAGCGGCGGCCCGGATAGGCGACGCTGGCGAGCGTCAGCGGCGTGCCCGGCTTCGCGCCGACGAGCGCGTCGAGGTCGGCCTCGGTCGCGTCGACGCGGACCCACAGCCGGGTCGGGTCGGTGATCGTGAAGAGCGTGGTGCCGCCCGTGTCGGGGCGCAGTTCCTGGCCCGGGTTCACCGTGCGCTCGACGACCACGCCGCCGATCGGCGCGCGCAGCAGGTAGTTCGGGCCCGATCCGCCGCCGATCTGCTGCAGGCGGGTCTGCGTGCGGCTGCGCTCGATGTTCTTCGCGACCAGGTCGGCCTCGGCCTGGCGCAGCTCGCGCTGGGCGACCAGTCCGGCCTCGAAGAGCTCCTTCTGCCGGCGCAGCGTCTCCTCGGCGAGGCGCGCGTCGTTCTCGGCGCTGCGCGCCTCGGCCACCGCCGAGCCGTACTCGGCCGAGGCCATCTCCGCGAGCGGCTGGCCGGCCCTGACCGTGTCGCCGAGCGCGACCAGCGGCCGCAGCACGCGGCCGGCGAACGGCGGCATCACCCGGACCGTGCGGTCCTCGTCCCAGGCGAGGCGGCCCGGCAGCGTCAGCGCGAGCGTGCCGGCCGACTGGACCGGTTCGGCCCGCAGGCCGTCGACCCGGCCGGTGAACTTCACCGTGTGGCCGCTCACCGACGGTCCGGGCGCGACCGGCGGCGGCGGCGCGGCGCGATCGCAGCCGGCGAGCGCGAGGACCGCGACGGCGACGACGGCAGGGAGGAAGGCCGGGCGGGCCGGGCGTCGGTTCATGGGGATCGCTCTCACGGGTTCGGGGTCCAGCGCAGCGCCTCGCCGAAGACGGGGTCGCTGGCGGCCGCGGTGGTCATCAGCTGCGCACGCAGCGCGGCGTCGGCGCGATCGAACTCCAGGCGCGCCTCCAGCGCATCGAGCTGCAGCGCGCGCTGCTGGCGCAGCGCGTCGAGCAGCTCGAGCACGGTGCCCGCGCCCTTGCGGTAGGCGAGCTCGGCGTTGGCCGCGACGCGTTCGGCCAGCGGCAGCGCGTCGCGCTCCAGC
>JBAXJZ010000221.1:0-7088 GCA_037137595.1 Burkholderiales bacterium
GGGGCGGCGGTGTCGGTCATCGTCGGGCTCCTCGGCGCGCGGGCGCGGTGGGTGCGGTGTCGGTGGAGACGGGCGTAGGCGGCGCGGCCGCGAGGATCGCGGCCAGCGTCGCCTTCGTGGTGCGGACGAGGTCCGCGGGCGGGTACAGGTGGTGGGTGGCGAGCAGCACGTCGACCAGCATCAGGTACTGGCGGGCGCGCAGGTCCGGGTCGGGGGCGCCTTCGTCCGTCGCGATGCCGGCGAGCCAGGCGAGCATGTGTCGCTTCGCGTCGCGGGCGATCGCCATCACCGCCGGATCCTTCGGCCGGTCCCGCGCGGTGTTCAGGTAGGCGCAGCCGTGAAAGCGCGGATCGGCCATCCAGCGGCCGAAGGTGTCGATCAGCCGGCCGACCGGATGGGGGTCCGACGACGTCGCCGAGCCCGCCGCGGCGACGAGCCGCTCGAAGGTGGCCGGTCCGACATCGAGCAGCCAGGCGCGGACGAGGTCGTCCTTCGAGGGAAAGTGGTAGTAGACGGCCCGCTTCGTGACGCCGGCGGCCGCGGCGACCTCGTCGACGCTGACGACGTCGACGCCGCGCGCGTAGAACAGGCGCGCGGCGGCGTCGAGAATCAGGCGGCGTCCGTCGACGCCCGGGGCACGGGGCATGACCGTCCGGCGGTTATTACACTGGTCGGGATAATACGGCGTTCCGGCCGGCAGCGCACCGGGTCTGGCTACGTCGCGCGGTCCGCCGGCGGACGGCGTTCCGCATCCGGAACGACTGGCGCGCCGCGCGGATCGGCCGTACCGTACGGCGGGCAACCACCGGAGGAGACCCGATGCCATTCCGATCCGCGGCGAGCGTGGCCGCGGCCGCGCCCGACCGGGCGCAGGCGATCGCGCGTCTCGTCGAGGACGAAGGGATCCGCACCGAATGACCGTCATCGGAGACTACGAGGCCGCACGGCCCCACCGCCAGGCGGTGACCATCCTGACCGGCGACGTGTTCGGCCGCACCGACATCGTCGCCGAGGGCGACGCGGCGAACCCGGGCCCGCACGCGTTCCTCGTCGAGCAGCGCCCCGACGTCGTGCTGCCCACGCACTTCCACCTGAACGACCAGTTCCAGGTGGTGGTCGCGGGTCGCGGCACGCTGGGCCGCCGTCCGATCGCGCCGGTCGCCGTCCACTACGCGCGCGGTCGCACCGGCTACGGGCCGATCACCGCCGGGCCCGATGGCCTGCACTACCTGACGCTCCGGGCGCGCCTCGAGCGCGGCGCGCACTACCTGATGGACCCGAAGACCGTGGTCGACCGCACGGTGCCGAAGTTCCACGCGACGAGCGCCGTGGTCCCGGTGGCCGACGACGGTCCCGGCCCCGTCGACGCGCCGGTGCGTGTCGAGCTGCTGCCCGCCGGCGACGACGGCCTCGGCGCCTGGCTCGACCGGCTGCCGGCCGGGGCCGCGCCGCCGGACGACGACGGTCGACCGAGCGCGGGCCGGTTCCACGTCGTGGTCTCCGGCACCGCGCAGGCCGCGGGCCGGCAGCTCGGTCGCTGGTCGTGCGTCTGGGCGTCGGCCTCCGAGCGCACCGCGGGCCTCGTCGCCGGTCCGGGCGGCCTCGAGCTGCTGACCCTCCGCTACCCGCTGCCCGAGTCGACGCGATGAAGCTGCTCAGCGCGACCCCCAGCCCCTATGCCCGCAAGGTCCGCATCGCGCTCGCCGAGAAGGGCCTCGCCTTCGAGCTGGTGACCGAGGTGCCGTGGGACGCCGACGCGAGCGCGCCCGCCTACAACCCGCTCGGCAAGATCCCGGTGCTGATCCTCGACGACGGCGAATCGGTGTTCGAGTCGAGCTACATCCTCGAGTGGCTGGAGGCGAAGCACCCCGAGCCGCCTTTGCTGCCCGCCGACCTCGACGGCCGGCTCGCGGCGCGCCGGCTCGAGGTGATCGCCGACGGCGTCTGCGACGCGACGGTGCTGACGCTGTTCGAGCGGATGCGCGGCGAGGGCTGCAGCGCGCCCTGGCTCGCGCGGCAGCGGCGCAAGATCGAGGCCGGCACGGCGGCGCTCGCGGGCGCGGTCGCGCCGGGTGCGCGCCACGTGGTCGGTGACGCGTTCGGCCTCGCCGACATCGCGGTGGGCTCGGCGCTCGGCTATCTCGAGCTGCGTCTGCCGGACTTCGACTGGAAGGCCGCGCATCCGGCGCTCGCCGACTGGTTCGCGCGGATCTCGGAGCGCCCGTCGTTCGCGGCGACGACGCCGCAGCCGCAGGGCTTCCGGGATCCGGTGGTCTGACGTCCGGCGCGCGTCAGGCGACCGTCGGGGCCGCGGCCGCGTCCGCGCGCAGCGCCAGCCCGGCGTCCGGGTTGAGCGCGAGCAGCACCAGCTGGCGGATGCTCGAGGTGTTCGTCTTGAAGAGCAGCGACCGGATCTGGGTCCGCACGGTGGATTCGCTGGTCTCGCGGGCCCGGGCGACCTCGCGGACGGTGGCGCCGTCGAGCAGGTGACGCAGCACCGCGCGTTCCGAGCACGACAGCCCGGTCTCGCGGGTCAGCCGCTCGACCGGGTCGGCGGGCGAGCGCTGGCCGAGGCAGGCGGCCGACAGCGACACCAGCAGCCGGCCCGCGCCGACGTGCACCGCGCGGACGGTGAGCGGGCCGGCGGAGTCGTTGAGCGTGGCCTCGGCGCGGGACGACTGGAGCGCGGTGGCGAGCAGGCGGGCCCAGGCGCCGGCGAGCCGCGCCTCCGTCGGCTCGAGCCGGCCGGAGCGCATCACGAGCCGGCCACCGGGGGCGAGCAGCGCAACCGCGGCCGGGTTGGCCGCCCGGACCCAGCCGTCTTCCTCGATCAGCAGCGCCGGATTCTCCATCGCGTCGACCAGGGCCCGCTGCGCCGTCGACGTCAGGCCCGTCGGGGCCGCCGGCTGGGCGACCGGCACCGGCGGGCGACGGATCACGGCGGGGGTCGGGAGGCGCATCGAGTCGCAGACGGCGGTGTGCATGGCGGTCATCCGGTAGGTGTCAGAAGGTGTCCGATCAGCCTACGGATGCCCGCGCATGAAGTCCTTGTGCCGGCATGGAACGATCCTAAGCCGTCTTAAACGCGCGGCCGCCCGCGTACCGGGTACAACGCCCCGGGCGGGTCGGACCGTGCGGGCGGGCCCCCGGGCCGGGCGCCGGCGCCGCGCTTCGGGTGCCTCTCAGTGTTCGACGATCCGCTCGACGTCCGACGGATCGGCCGGGAAGGAGCGTGCGAGCAGCCGTTGGAGCTGCCCTTCGTCGGCGGCCGCGCCCTGCGCGCACCAGTAGCCGTAGTCGTCCGGATCCAGCTCGTCGAGGATCAGCGATTCGGCCTGGCGCCGCGCCAGCTGCGAGATCGGGTCGCGGTGCATGCCGGTGCCCTGGGCGAAGGCGTCGCCGGCGCCCACCAGCTGCGCGGCGGTGGTGGCGTCGCCCACGGCGGCCAGCACCCAGGCGAAGACCTCGCAGCGCGAATGTGTGAGGTTGGCCTGCTGCAGCGCGCGCACGGACCGGCCGGCGCTGCGCAGTGCGTCGTCCACCCGCCCGGCTGCCACCTGCGCGGCGGTCAGCCCCGAGAGCGCGTGCGCACGGGCGAGGCCCTGCCGGATGCTCTGGTCCAGGTGCTGCAGCAGCTCCTGGAAGCTCAGCACCGCGGCCTCGGCATGACCCATCTGGAGGTGGGTCCAGCCCATGTCGGCCATCAGCAGCAGCCGGTAGCGGTCGATCCCTTCCGCTTCAGCCAGCGTCAGCGCGGCCTGGGCGTGGCGCAGCGCGTGGGCATGCCGGCCCTGGGCGTCGGCGAGCATCGCCTCCACCCGCAGGCGCCGCATCCGGTCGGCAGCCGGCGGGTCGTCACCTTCGAACGCGCGGGCGGCCTCGAGGTGGCGCTGTGCCTCCTCGAGCCTTCCGCTGCGCAGTTCGGCTTCCGCCAGGTGCCGCTGGCAGCCGTGCCGGTGCCGAGGGTCGCCGAGGGCCTCGAACATCGCGTCCGCACGCATCAGTGCGTCGACGCAGACGGCGCCGGGCAGCCGTCCCTCGACGCCGAGGCGGCCGAGCCAGTGCCAGTAGCGCGCCACGAGCGGCGCCGGGCAGCTCTCGTCGACGAGCGGCTGCACGCGCTGCAGGTTCTCGATCGCCTCCCGGATGGCGCCGCCGGCGGCGAGCACCACCGAGGTGTAGGTGGCGAGCGTCACCGCCGTGCGGCCGGGGCCGCCCCGTTCGACGGCGAGCGCGAGCGCGACCCGCGCGTTGGCCATCTCCTGCCACATCAGCGCCGTGTCGCGCCGTCCGGCCGCCGCCGTGCAGACCTCGGCCATTGCGTCCGCGAACCGCGCCTGCCAGTCGACCTCGCCCTGCGAGGCCTTCAGGCAGTCGAGCGCGAACTCGCGGGTGGTCTCGAGCATCCTGAAGCGCGGCCGCTCGCCGGGCACGCGCGTGATCAGCGAGCGGTCGACCAGGATGTGCAGCTGCTCGATCACGTCGACCTCGGCCTCGGCGCCCAGGAAGCGGCGCGCCGCCTCGATGCCGAAGCCCGACGGGAAGACCGCCAGGCGGTGCAGCACGCCCTGCGTGCGCGGACCGAGCAGCTGGTGGGTCCATTCCAGCGCGGCCTGCAGGCTGCGGTGGCGCGACGGCGCCGAACGATGGCCGCCGCTCAGCAGCTTCAGGCGTTCGTTGAGGCGGCTGCGCACGCCCGCGATGCCGAGCAGCGGCACCTTCGAGGCGGCGAACTCGAGCGCGAGCGGCATGCCGTCGAGCTGGCGGCAGACCTCGACCACGTCGATCATCTCGTCGTCGGCCGGTTCGTAGCGGCCGCCCATCGCGGACTGCACGCGGGCGAGCATCAGCCGCACCGCGCCGTATCGTGATGCGTCGTCGTCGTCGCTGGACGGCGGCACCGCGAGCGGATCGAGCCGCGTGACGCGCTCGCCGGCGATGCGCAGCGGTTCGTGGCTGGTGGCCAGGACGGTGACGTTCGTGGACGTCGCCATGAGCGCCTCGACCAGCGTCGAGACCGCGTCGATCACGTGCTCGCAGTTGTCGAGCAGCAGCAGCAGCTCGCGGTGGCGCAGGTGCGCGAGGCATTCCCGCAGCGGATCCTGCCCACCCTCGAGCTCCAGGCCCACGGTCTCGCAGACGGAGGCCGCCACGAGCGCCGGGTCGCGGATGTCGCTCAGCTCGACCCGCCACGCGCCCTGCGCGTAGCGGTGCCGCTCCGCGAGGTGCTGTGCGGCGAGCGTGGCGAGCACCGTCTTGCCGACGCCGGCGAGCCCGCACAGCGTCACGCACGCGGGCGACTCGCAGGCCTCGAGCAGCTCGCGCAGCGCGTCGTCGCGACCGAAGAGCTCGGCCCGCCGGACCGGCAGGTTGCCGACGGTCGCGGCCGGTGGCGGTCCGGCCTCGGGGGCGCTGGGCACTGCGGTGAACCGGTAGCCGCGGCCGACGACCGTGGTGATGGCGGCGCTGCCGAGGGCGCGGCGCAGCGAATGGATCTGCACGCTCAGGTTGTTCTCCTCGACGACCAGCCCGGGCCACACCTGCTCGAAGATCTCGTCCTTGCTCACCACGCGGTCGCGGTGCCGGGCGAGGAGGACGAGCAGGTCGAAGGCGCGCGAGCCGAGCGCGACGGGTTCTCCGGCGACCAGCACCACGCGCTGGTTCGGCCGGATCTCGATGGGCCCGAAGAACATCGAGCTCATCGGGGCAGCGGGGAGGGGGAGACGGGGTCCTTCATCGTCGGTAGACGGGCAGGGCCAGCAGGCAGCGGAAGTAGAGATTGTCCAGCCAGGCGGGTACCGCGCCGGTCTCGCGCAGCCGCAGCTCGGGCATCGCCTCCATCAGGCGGGTCAGCGCCCTCGGCACGACCCATTCCTGCAGCATGCGGCCGACGCATTCGTGCAGCCCGTAGCCCAGCGCGAGGTTGGCCGACTGCACGCGGTCCCAGTGGAACGCGTCTTCCGCCGGGCCGTAGACCGGATCACGGTGGGCCGCGGCCACCACGACGAAGACCGCGGTGTCCGCCGGAAGCTGCGTGCCGCCCAGCGGCGCGCCGCCGGCGGCGACCCAGCGCTGGACGATCGTGACCGGAGGATCGACGCGGCGCGCCTCGGTCAGCGCGGTGGCGAGCGCCGGCCCGAAGTCGTCCGAGCCCTCGCGGCGCAGCCTGGCCAGCGCCCGCCACGGCACGAGCCCGTGGGCCTCGGCCCGCGGGTCCGGGCGCAGCAGGTTACGGGTCGCGGTGCCCATCAGGAACTGCATCGACATGAAGCCCGCCAGCACGAGCTGCACCAGCGTCGCCAGCCCCTCCTGAGGCGTGACCGTCCGCTCGGGCTCCTCGTTGAGCGGCAGGTCGATCCGGCGCGCGAGCTCGCCGATCAGCGTCCCCGCGAACGGGTTGCGGTCGGGGTCGCCGCGGCCGAACAGCACGCTGCGCAGCACGGCTTCGCCGAGCAGCAGCCCCAGCCGCTTGGCCAGGCCGAGCGACGCGTCGGTGAACGCCGCCGCGTCGCCGCGACCGGTGTCCGCCGGCTGGCCGAAGTGCCGCATCATCGTCCGCGCCAGCGCGTCGAAGCTCGGTCGCTGGGCGTCGGGCACGCCGAGGATCTCCCAGAAGACCTCGCCCGGTACCGGGTCGCCGTAGGCCGACACCGCGTCGAAGTGCTCGAGGCCCTCGATCCGGCGCAGGGCCTCGCCCGCCTCGAGGTCCACCAGCCGCGCGACCCGCTCCGGCGTGGCCACCGCGTCGAGTCCGGCCTGCACGGCCTCGCGCACCACCCGATGGCGGTCGCCGTCGAGGGTGATGATCCCGCGGAAGCGCGCGGTGGACGGCTGCTGCACGAAGCGCGCCGGGTCGCCGAGCACCTGTCGGGCCGTGGCCGCGTCGAGCACCCAGACCGCGCCGTGCGACCTGGACCACACGACGTTGCCCAGCGAGGCCCGCACGGCGCGCAGCGCCGCGTACGGATCGGCGAGCACGGCCGGCGCGGTGGGGTCGAGGTCGGTGACGGGCAGGGCGACGCCGTCGGGCTTCGGCGTGGGCTGGGTGCCCTGGAAGAGCGAGGCCAGCAGCGTCTGCACCCACTCGG
>JBAXJZ010000222.1:0-7057 GCA_037137595.1 Burkholderiales bacterium
CACGAGCGTCACGATCACCGCGTGCGCGCCCGCGGCGAGCAACCCGAGCGCCTGCTTCCCGAGCAAGGCGGGGTTGCCCGCGAGAAGGCCGTCCGCGCCGATGGGGTTGAGGGCCTTGCGGGCGAAGATCCCCGTCAACAGGGCGCCGAGCATCCCGCCCACCCCGTGGATGCCCCAGGCGTCGAGCGAGTCGTCGTAGCCGAGGCGCTCCTTGAGCAAGACGCTGGCGTAACAGATGGGACCCGCCAGCGCGCCGATGGCGAGGGAGGCGGCGGGGGTGACGAAGCCCGCGGCGGGCGTGATCGCGACCAGGCCCGCGACCAGGCCCGAGACGATCCCGAGGAGCGTCGGGCGTCCGCGGTGCTTCCACTCGGCGAGGGACCAGCACAGCGCGGCGGCCCCGGCCGCCAGCCGCGGCGCAGGATCAGGTCCCGGGTCGCCTGTCCGCCGTCCGGGGTCCACAGCCCGGCGTCGATCGAGGCGAGCGCCTCGTCGGGCGTCATCGCGAGGATCTCGGCATGCTCGCCGTCGACCGGCTCGGGCACGACGGTCGGCGGCAGCTCGAGCTCGTGCAGCACGACCCGCTCGCGGTGCAGCGCCGCGAGGCCATCGTAGACCGTCGGATAGGCGATCTCGATCGTGCCGGCCGGCACCGCGCGGCGCGCGATCTCGGGCGGCAGGCCGGCTTCCTCGGCACATTCGCGCAGCAGCGTCGAGGCGACGTCGTCGAAGCCGGCGATGCCGCCCGCGACGAGCGCGTCGAGCCGGTTCGGATCCACCGGCTTGGTGGGCGCGCGCCGTGCCACCCACAGCCGCGGGCCGTCGGGCGCATGCGTCCACGCGCAGGCCTGCACCGAGTTCAGCAGCAGCCCCAGCGGCCGCAGCAGCGCGCGCTCGATCGACGCGAGCGGACGGCCGTCGGCCTCGTCGCGGATCACCACGCGCTCGTCGCGCCAGCCGGGCAGGTCCCAGCGCTCGCGCGCGGCCTCGGCCCAGTCGGCGAGGACCGCCGAGCGGCCGGCGAAGGATGCGAGCGCCGGCTCGAGGACCAGCGCGTCGTCCCGCATCCGGAAGGGACCGGGTGGCTCGAGCACCCGGGCGAGCCAGTCCTCGCCCACGGCGCCCACTTCGACGCCGTCGATCCGCAGCGGGGTCAGGCCCGCGAAGGCGTCGATCGGCACACGCGGCCCGCGGGGGTCAGTCGCGGAAGTTCCCGCAGGTGAGCGGCAGGTCCGCGCACTCCTTGCGGATCAGCGCGATCGCCGCCTGCAGGTCGTCTCGCTTCGCTCCGGTCACGCGCACCGCGTCGCCCTGGATCGACGCCTGGACCTTCATCTTGGCGTCCTTGATCGCGCGGACGATCTTCTTGCCCGTGTCGCTCGGGACGCCGTGGCGGATCGTGATCGCCTGCTTCATCCTGTCGCCGCCGACGCGTTCGGGCGTGCCGTAGTCGAGGAAGCGCACATCGACGTTGCGCTTGGCGAGCTTGCCGAGCAGCACGTCGCGGACCTGGCCGAGCTTGAAGTCGTCGTCGGCGTACGCGGTCAGGGTCTTGTCCGCGAGCTCGAAGCGCGCGTCCGACCCCTTGAAGTCGAAGCGGTTCGCGATCTCCTTGTTCGCCTGGTCGACCGCGTTGCGGATCTCGACCTGGTTGGCCTCGAGGGTCACGTCGAAGGACGGCATGGTCGTCTCCGGGTCAGGTCAGCCACTTCTCGAAGAACGTCGCGCGGCCCATCGCCGGGTCGAGTTCGTAGGCCACGAAGCCGACGTCGCGGTAGAGACCGATCGCACCGAGATTGCCCTCGAGCGCCTCGAGCGTCAGCTTGCAGCATCCGCGCGCGCGGCCCTCGGCCTCGACCGCGGCGAGCAGCGCGCGGCCCACGCCACGGCCGCGGTGAGTGGCCGCGACCGCGATGTCGTGGATGTTCAGCAGCGGCCGCGCCTTGAAGGTCGACACGCCCTCGAACGCGTTGACCAGCCCCACCGGCCGGTCGGCGTCGAAGGCGAGCCAGCCGACGTAGTGCGGGCGGGCCGCGAGCACCGCGGGCAGCCTCGCCTTCGCGTCCTCGGCGAGCGCCGTCCCGCCGCCGGTCGGGTCACGCGCGTACTGGTCGAGCAGGTCGACGAGCGCGGCAGCGTCCCGCGCGTCGCGCGGGTCGAGCCGCGCGATGCGCAGGGCGGCGACCGGGGTGGGGCGGGTCATCGGACGGTCCGGTCGCGGGTGGGGGAGGGCGAACGGTGGGCGCGCTCAGGCGACGGGCTTCTTCGCCGCCGCCTTCTTCGCCGCGGCCTGCTTCTCGGCCTTGGCCGGCTTGGCGGGTTTCGGGGCCTTCTCGGCCTTCGTCGGCTTCTCGGGCTTCGCCGCCTCGGCCTTCGCCGCCTTGGCGGGCTTGCCCGCCGCGGCGCGGGCCTGCGCCTTCACGCCGGCGATCCGCATCCGCAGCGCGTTGAGCTTGATGAAGCCCGCCGCGTCGGCCTGGTTGTAGGCGCCGCCGTCGTCGTCGAAGGTCGCGATCTTCGTGTCGAACAGCGAGAACGCGGAGGTCCGCGAGGTGACGATCACGTTGCCCTTGAAGAGCTTCACCGTCACCGTACCGCTCACCGTCTGCTGGGTGTGGTCGATCAGCACCTGCAGCGCCTGCCGCTCGGGCGACCACCAGTAGCCGTTGTAGACCAGGCTCGCGTAGCGCGGCATCAGGTCGTCCTTCAGGTGCGCGACCTCGCGGTCGAGCGTCAGCGACTCGATCGCGCGGTGCGCGCGCAGCAGGATCGTGCCCCCGGGGGTCTCGTAGCAGCCGCGCGACTTCATGCCGACGTAGCGGTTCTCGACCAGGTCGAGCCGGCCCACGCCGTGCTTGCCGCCCAGGCGGTTCAGCTCGGTGAGCAGCACACCCGGGGTCATCCGCACGCCGTTGATCGCGACCGCGTCGCCGCGCTCGAACTGGATCTCGACGAGCTCGGGCCTGGCGGGCGCCTTCTCGGGCGAGACCGTCAGGCGCCACATGTCCTCGGACGGCGCACGGCTCGGGTCCTCGAGCACGCCGCCCTCGTAGGAGATGTGCAGCAGGTTGGCATCCATCGAGTAGGGCGCCTCGCCCTTGCGCTTCTTGTAGTCGACCGGGATGCCGTGCCGGTCGGCATAGGCCAGCAGCTTGTCGCGCGACAGCAGGTCCCACTCGCGCCACGGCGCGATCACCTTGACGTCCGGCATCAGCGCGTAGGCGCCGAGCTCGAAGCGGACCTGGTCGTTGCCCTTGCCGGTGGCGCCGTGGGAGATGGCGTCGGCGCGCTCCTTGCGCGCGATCTCGACGAGCCGCTTGGCGATCAGCGGCCGCGCGATCGAGGTGCCCAGCAGGTACTCGCCCTCGTAGAGCGCGTTGGCGCGGAACATCGGGAACACGAAGTCGCGGACGAACTCCTCGCGAAGGTCCTCGATGTAGATCTTCTTCACGCCGAACATCTCGGCCTTCTTGCGCGCGGGCTCCAGCTCCTCGCCCTGGCCGATGTCCGCGGTGAAGGTGACCACCTCGCACCCGTAGGTGTCCTGCAGCCACTTGAGGATGACCGAGGTATCCAGGCCGCCCGAGTAGGCGAGCACGACTTTCTTGACTTGGGACATGGGCTGCGGGGTGGGGTTCGAGAACCCGCTATTTTGCCACTTCCGGCGGCCGAGACGGTCCGCGGGGCATGAGAGAATCCGGAGATGTCCGCTTCCGCACCGCTCACGGCCGCCCAGGCCGACCTGCAGCGGCGGCTGCCCCCGATCATCGCCGGCCTGTCGGTCCTCGGCCCGTTCGCGATCGACACCTACCTGCCGGCCTTCGGCTCGATCGGCCGCGAGCTCGGCGCCACGCCGCTGCAGGTCCAGCAGACGCTCACCGCCTACCTGGTGCCGTTCGCGCTGATGGCGCTGTGGCACGGGGCGGTGTCGGACGCGCTCGGGCGCAAGCGCGTGGTGATCGTCGGGCTGGCGCTGTTCGCGCTCGCCTCGCTCGGGGCGGCCGCGTCCCAGTCCATCGAGGCGCTGTGCGTCTGGCGCGCGCTGCAGGGCGCGGTCGCCGGCGTCGGCATGACGGTGGGCCGCGCGGTGGTCCGCGACGTCGCCGACGGGCCGCAGGCGCAGCGGATGCTGTCGCAGGCGACGATGTTCTTCGCGCTCGCGCCCGCGGTCGCGCCGATCATCGGCGGCTGGATCGACGCGTTCGTCGGCTGGCGCGGCGTGTTCGGCTTCCTCGCGCTGGTGGCGGTCGCGATGATGGTCTTCTGCCTGCGGATGCTGCCCGAGACGCTGCCCGTCGAGCGCCGGGTCAGCCTGCGGCCCGGGCCCATGGCGCGCGCCTACCGGCAGCTCGCGACCGACCCCGCGTTCCTGCGGCTGGCCGCGATCCTGTCGCTGAACTTCAGCGGCTTCTTCGTCTACGTGCTGGCGGCGCCGGCCTTCCTCGGCGGCGCGCTCGGGCTCGAACCCACCGCTTTCGCCTGGCTGTTCGTGCCCGCGGTGGCCGGCACGATGACCGGCGCGTACCTGTCCTCGCGGCTCGCCGGCCGGCTCTCGCCGGTGCGCTCGATCACGGTCGGCTACGGGCTCACGCTGCTCTCGGTCGCGCTCAACCTCGCGCAGGCGCTGCTGATGGACCCGCCGCGGGTCCCCTGGGCGACCGCGCCGCTGTTCGTCTACAACGTCGGCATCAGCCTCGCGATGGCGCCGCTGCAGGTCATGCTGCTCGACCTGTTCGCCGAGCGCCGGGGCATGGCCGCCTCGGGCATGGCCTTCACCACCAGCGTCGGCAACGCGGTCGTCGCCGGCGCCATCGCGCCGCTGCTCTGGCATTCGGCCGCCGCGATGGCGGCCGGCGCCGGCGCCTGCGTCGTCGTCGCCGCCGCGCTCTTCGCGTGGCACGTCCGATCCCCGTCCTTCCGCACCGAGCCCCCGACACGATGATCCCCGTCCAACGCCCCACCTCGCCCGGGCCGCGCACCGGCGGCCGACTGCTCGTCGACCAGTTGCTGGTGCACGGCGCGTCGCGCGCGTTCTGCGTCCCCGGAGAGAGCTTCCTCGCGGTGCTCGACGCGCTGCACGACGTCCGCGACCGGCTGCCGCTGGTCGTCTGCCGCCAGGAGGGCGGCGCCGCGAACATGGCCGAGGCCTGGGGCAAGCTGACCGGCGCGCCCGGCATCTGCTTCGCGACCCGCGGCCCCGGCGCGACCAACGCCTCGATCGGCGTGCACACCGCGTTCCAGGACTCCACGCCCATGATCCTGTTCATCGGCCAGGTCGGCACCGACTTCGTCGAGCGCGAGGCCTTCCAGGAGGTGGACTACCGGCGGATGTTCGGCGAGATGGCGAAATGGGTCGCGTCGATCGACCGCGCCGACCGGATCCCGGAGTTCGTCCAGCATGCCTTCCACGTCGCCACCTCGGGCCGGCCCGGCCCGGTGGTGCTCGCGCTGCCCGAGGACGTGCTGGTCCAGCAGGCCGACGTGGCCGACGCGCTGCCGTACCGCGCCGCGCAGCCCTCGCCGTCGGCGGCCGACGTCGCGCGGCTGGGCGCGCTGCTGGCCGCGGCCGAGCGGCCGCTGCTGCTGGTCGGCGGCTCGCGCTGGGATGACGCGTCGCGCGCGTCGGTGCAGGGCTTCGCCCACCGCTTCGGCCTGCCGGTGGCCTGCGCATGGCGCTTCCAGGACGCCTACGACAACGGCGACGCGCACTACGTCGGCGAGGTCGGCATCGGCGTGAATCCGAAGCTCGGCGCACGCGTGAAGGCGGCCGACCTGCTGATCGCGGTCGGCGTGCGGCTCGGCGAGATGACCACCAACGGCTACACGCTGGTGGAGTCGCCCACGCCCGCACAGGCGCTGGTCCACGTGTTCCCGGGGCCGGACGAGCTGGGCCGCGTGTTCCACGCCGAGCTGCCGATCGTCTCGGGCACGCGCGAATTCGCGGCCGCGCTCGACGCGCTGTCGCCCGCCGACGGCCAGGCCGCGCGCTGGGCGGCGTGGCTCGAGGCCGCGCAGCGCGACTACGCCGCGTGGCGAGTGCCGCGCGCGCAGCCCGGCACGCTCAGCTACCCCGAATGCGTGCTGCACCTCGAGCGTACGCTGCCGCCCGACGCGATCCTCACCAACGGCGCCGGCAACTTCGCGACGCCGGTCCACCGCTTCCACCGGCATCGCCGCCACAAGACGCAGCTCGCGCCGACCTCGGGCGCGATGGGCTACGCGGTGCCGGCGGCGGTCGCCGCGTCGCTCGCGCATCCCGACCGCGTGGTGGTCGGCTTCACCGGCGACGGCGACTTCATGATGACCGGGCAGGAACTCGCGACCGCCGTGCAGTACGGCGCGACACCGATCGTCGTGCTGGTCAACAACGGCATGTACGGCACGATCCGCATGCACCAGGAGCGCGAGTACCCGGCGCGCGTCTACGGCACCGCGCTGCGCAATCCGGACTTCGTGAAGCTCGCCGAGGCCTACGGCTGCCACGGCGAGCGCGTGACCGAGACCGCGCAGTTCGCTGCCGCGTTCGAGCGCGCCCGCGCGGCCGGCGTGCCGGCGCTGATCGAGCTGGTCATCGATCCGCAGGCGATCACCGCCGGGCAGACGATCGACGAGCTGCGGGCGGCCGCGCTCGCGAAGCGCGGGCCGGGCTGAAGGCTCGGCGCGCCCTCAGGGCGCGACCGAGCAGTCGAGCACCAGCGCGCCGGTCACGCGCCCGGCGCGCAGCCGGTCGAGCGCCGCGTTCGCGTCGGCGAGCGGAACGGTCTCGACCTCGCAGTCGAGGCGCGTGCGCGCGGCGAAGGCCATGAAGCCGCGCGCATCGGCCCGCGTGAGGTTCGCGATCGAGCGGATCGAGCGCTCCTCCCAGAGCGCCCGGTACGGGAACGACGGGATGTCCGACATGTGGATGCCGCCGCAGACCACGACGCCGCCGGGCTCGACGTCCGCGAGCGCCTTCGGCACCAGCGCGCCCACCGGCGCGAACAGCAGCGCCGCGTCGAGCGGCTCGGGCGGCGACCGCGTCGAGTCGCCGGCCCAGCGCGCGCCCAGCCGCCGCGCG
>JBAXJZ010000223.1:0-7035 GCA_037137595.1 Burkholderiales bacterium
GCTCGTCGTCTCGCCCGCGGTCTGCTGGACCGTCGGCGGCGCGCTCGGCCTGCCGGCGGACCTGCGCCTGGCGCTGCTGCTGCAGTGGGCCGCGCCGCCGATCGGCTCGGCCGCGGTGTTCGCGCTGATCCTGGGGGTCGACGGACTGCTCGCGATGGTGGGCGCGGTCGCCTCGACGCTGCTGCTGCCGCTCACGCTGACGCCCATCGTCGCGCTGCTGCTGCCCGCCACCGGCGTGCAGGTCGACCTCGCCGCCTTCGCCGCGCGGGTCGCGCTGGTGGTGGGCGCGCCCTTCGTGCTCGCGGTCACGCTCCGGGCGGCGATCGGCGTGGAGCGGCTCGCCCGCGCCGACGACGTGCTCGGCGGGCTGAACGTCGTGCTGCTGGTGGTGTTCGCGGTCGCGGTGATGGACGGCGTGACGGCGACGCTGCTCGCCGACCCGCCGGCGATCCTGCGGCTGCTCGCCGCCGCCTGCGCGTCGGCCGCACTGCTGCATGCGGCCGGCCGGCTGCTGGTGGGGCGCGCCGACCCGCGTGCCGGCTGGGCGGCGGCGCTGCTGTCCGGCAACCGGAACATGGGCCTGATGCTGGCGGTCACCGCCGGCACCGCCGGGCCGACCTTCTCGCTCTATGTCGGGATCGCGCAGATCCCTATGTATTTCGCGCCGCTGCTGCTCGGTCCGCTGGTCCGGCGCAGCCTGGCACGGGCCTCGGCCGCGCCGGGCCCGGACGGAGGGCGGATGCCGCGCAAGTGAGCGCCGGCTCCGCCGGAGTGCCTCACTCCGCCTTGGCGCCCGAATCCTTGATCACCTTGGCCCACTTGGTGATTTCCGCCGCCTGGGTCTTCGACAGCTCGTCCGGGCCGCCGAGGATCGGATCCAGGCCCAGCGTCCTCATCTTGGCCTGCACGTCGGGCAGGCCGAAGATCCGGACGATCTCGGCATGCAGCTTGTCGACCACCGGCTTCGGCGTGCCGGCCGGCGCGAAGACCGCGAACCACGACGTCGCCTCGAAGCCGGGCAGGCCCTGCTCGGCGATCGTCGGGATCTCCGGGGCCGACGGCGAGCGCTTCGCGCTGGTGACGCCGATGGCGCGCAGCTTGCCTTCGCGGACCACGGGAATCGCCGACGGCATGTTGTCGAACATCATCGTGATGCTGCCGCCCAGCAGGTCCGGGATCGCCATCTGCCGGCCCTTGTACGGCACGTGGGTGGTCTTCACGCCGGCCATGCTGTTGAAGAGTTCGCCGGAGACGTGGACCGAGGTGCCGATGCCGGGCGAGCCGTAGGTGAGCTGGCCGGGCCTGGCCTTCGCGAGCGCGATCAGCTCCTGCAGGTTCTTCGCGGGGACGTCGTTGTTGACCACCAGCAGGTTCGGCGTCGACGCGATCAGCGTGACCGGCGCGAAGTCCCTGACCATGTCGTAGGGGATCTTCGCGTACAGCGAGCCGTTGATCGCGTGCGTGCCGACGGTGCCCATGACGAGCGTATGACCGTCGGCCGCCGCGCGCGCGACGAACTCGGCGCCGATGTTGCCGCCGGCGCCCGGCTTGTTGTCGACGATCATCGACTGGCCCCAGGCGGGGTCGAGCTTCTCGGAGATCGTGCGGGCGAGGATGTCCGGGGCGCCGCCGGTGGGGAAGGTCACGACCATGCGGAGCTGCTTGGTCGGGAAGGGCTGGGCGGCGGCGGGGAGGGCGGGGAGGAGCGCGGCGCAGGCGAGCGCGGCGCAGGCGGTCCGTCGGCGAGTGAAAGCCATCGTCGGATGTCTCCGGGGTATCTGCGGATTGCTCGGGACGCCGGAACCCGGGGGCGCCGGCGGCCCGCGATTGTGCCCCGTCATCCGTCTGCAGCAAATCGGAGCCGTTCGCTCCGAATGGACTAAGGGCGCACCCCCCACCCCCACTCAAGGACCTAACGCGACGACCGTGGATGACGGCCTCGCTTAACCGACGCCGCCGAGACTGCGCTCCGTGGCTGCGGAAGCGGCCCGATTTGACCGATCGCCGAGCGTCCCCGAGGCGAACCGAGTGTTTCCCATCCACGGAGTACCTATGAAACTGAGCAAGATCGCGGCCGCCGTCGCCCTCGGCGTCGCTTCGATCGGCGCGCAAGCGGCGATCCAGGGCACCAACCCCGCCAGCGAACTCCTCTTCGTCGCCTACAGCGACGCCGGCCAGCGGACCTTCGTGTTCGACACCGGCCTGCTGATGACCGACTTCCTGCCGGGCTCGGCCAACGCCACGTCGAACCTGACGTTCAACCTGAACTCGCAGGGGCAATCGTTCTCGTCGTTCCTGTCGGCGAACGCCGACACCGTCTGGGGCGTGATCGCCGCCGACGCGACCGGCAACGCCGCCTCGGCCGGCAGCCGCCGCACGCTGACCACCGGCAACCTGACGGTCGCGGGCGGCTTTTCGGCGATCGCGTCGCCGTGGACCGGCTTCGCCAACCTCAACACGTTCATCACCGCGACGAACCAGCTCGGTTCGGGCGAGAGCACCCACGGCAGCCAGACCAACGGCGCGTCGAGCCATGCCACGGTCCCGGGCGGCGGCGACAACGCGGCCTTCGACGTCGCGATCGGCTCGAACTTCTTCAACACGATCGCCAATGGCCTGATCGTCGGCACGCCGTCCTCGCAACTCACGTTCGCGAGCATCACGAACGCCGCCGGCGGCGCCCCGGTCCTCGCGCAGTACCTGCAGAGCGACGGCTCCACCGCCGCGTTCTGGAGCCTCGACTCGAGCACCGGTTCGCTGAACTGGACCTCGGTCGCCGCGATCCCCGAGCCCTCGGACTTCGCGTTCATGGTCGCCGGTCTCGGCCTCGCGGGCGCGATCGCCCGCCGCCGCAACAAGAAGCTCGCCTGAGAACGACCCGGGCCCCGCGTCCGTCGCGGGGTCCGTCCACGCCTTCCCTGTAGCTGGCTCAACCCCCAGGAGCATTCCATGTTCAAGAAGTGCGCACTCGCCGCCGCGCTCGGCCTCGTCGCCGCCGGCACCGCCCACGCCCAGACGGACCTCAGCCGTCTCCAGAACGTGCCCGCGGCCAACACGCTGTTCATCTCGGGCGCCTCGGCTCCCCGTTCGCTGATCGTCGGCGCCGGCACGGACGCCGTCTGCAACACCGGCACCAAGCGGATCTTCCGTCAGGATCAGTCGACCGGTCTCGGCGCGAACACGCTGCGCCTGTACGGCATCCTGTGCAACGGCAACGCCAACAGCGGCGCGTCGGGCCAGGACATCGCGATCTACTACTCGCCGATCGGCTCGCTCTGGGGCGTCACCCCGGTCCGCCGCGGCCTCGCCGTGCCCCGCCTGAACCTGGCGAACTGCCCGGCCTCCGGCGCGACCTCCGACACCGCCAACTGCACGACCGGCTCGGCGCTGCCGACCCAGGCCGTGCCGGACGCGGGGGTCTCGGACCTGTCGAAGAACATCGTCGCGATCGCGCCGAACGTCCCGACGACCGCCGACATCGACGCCGAGTTCGTCACCGCCGGCATCATCGGCAGCGCGACGCGTGCCAGCATGGCGCTGCCGCTGTCGACCGCCGAGCGCGCGAGCCTGACCGAGAAGGCCACCGGCGGCACGATCTTCGGCGTGCAGGTGAACCAGGCGCTGCGTGACGCGCTGATCTCCCGTACCGGCACCTACACGACCTCGGTCACCGACGGCGGCACCACCTACGCCGTCCTGTCGAAGGCGGAGATCTCCAGCCTGATGCTGACCGGCAACCCGGCCGCCGCCGATGCCGCGGCGCTGCTCGGCGTCCCCGCCGGCGACTTCACCCTGTGCCGTCGCCTGACCGGCTCGGGCACCCAGGCCGTGGCCAACGCGTACTTCCTGAACAACCCGACGTCCGCGGCGGTCCAGGGCGGCGCCGGCTTCGCGACCAACGCGGACGACTCCGCGGGCACGCCGTCGGCCTACGACGTCCAGGAAGCCGTCGCGTCGTCGGACGTCGCGACCTGCATGGGCGGCGCCGGCTACCGGATGGGCATCCTGTCGATCGAGAACGCGGCGCCCACCGGCGGCGGCTACTTGGCCATCAACGGCGTCGCGCCGACGAAGGCCAACGTCCGCAACGGCGTGTACGACTACTACAGCGAGCAGGTGCTGCTGCAGAACGGTCTGTCGGGCTCGAAGCTGGCGATCTTCAACGCGCTGGACAACAACGCGCTGTCGACCCAGGCGATCTGCTCGAACGGCGCCGCGATGGTGCTGCCCGGCGTGACGGTCTCGGTCGCGAACACGAACTGCCAGATGCGTTCGTCGCGCAACGGCAACCAGGGCGGCGTGAACGCCCGTCGCTGATCCGTTCGGATCCCGCGAAACGTCCGGACGGGCCGCAGAGAAGACCTCGTCCGGACGGCGCGTCACAGAGCGCGCCTAAGCTTGCGTCTCCACGCGGGGCCCCCGCCCGGAGACGATTTCTTTCAGCTCCTCCACTCCCGGATGAACCGACTCGACCGCCTCCTGCGAGCGGCGCTGCACGGCGCCGCGATGCTGTCCGCGACCACGGTCTGCGCGTTCGCGCAGCCCGCGCCCGCGCCGGCCGAGCGCCCGCGCTTCGACGTCCTCGAGTTCACGGTGGAGGGCAACTCCGTGCTGCCCGCGGCCGCGATCGAGGCCGCGGTGTATCCGTTCATGGGCGAGGGCCGCACGATCGACGATGTCGAGAACGCGCGCCGCGCGCTCGAGGAGGCCTACCGCAAGGCGGGCTTCCTGTCGGTGGGCGTCGACGTGCCCGAGCAGAAGGTCGATGCCGGCGTCGTCCGCCTGCAGGTGACCGAGGGCCGCGTGAACCGGCTGCGTGTCCGCGAGAACCGGTGGTTCTCGGCCGGCACCATCACGTCGCGGCTGCCGTCCGTGGCCGAGGGCACGGTGCCCGACTTCAACGCATTCCAGGCCGAGCTCGCGAAGGTGATCGGGCCCGACCGGTCGCTGTCGCCGTCGCTGAAGGCCGGTCGCCTGCCGGGCACGCTGGACATCGACCTGATCGCCGACGACAAGCTGCCGCTGCACGGCTCGGTCGACCTGAACAACTTCCACAACGCCGGCGCGCCGCCGCTGCGGCTCGGCGCCTCGCTGCGGTACGACGACCTGTTCGACCTGCAGCACTCGATCTCGGCGCAGCTGCTCGTGACGCCGGCCGATCCCAAGCAGCTGCGCGTCGGGTCCTTCACCTACGCGATGCCGGTGAACGACCGGCGCGACACCCTCGCGTTCTACGCGCTCGAGTCGCGCAGCGAGAGCCTGTCGGGCTCGGGCGTGGGCCTGTCGACCGTGTTCGGCAACCAGCGCGTGTTCGGCCTGCGCCTCGCGCGGCCGCTCGGCCTGTCCGCCGGACTCGCGCACGTGCTCACCGTCGGCATCGACCACAAGCGCACCGGTCTCGACGTGTCGGGCGCATCGAACGACGAGTCGCCGGTCAACTACACGCCGCTGATGGCCAACTGGAACGCCAGCCGTTCGGACAAGGGCGAGACGCGGCGCTACGACGCGACGCTGCTGATGTCGGTGCGCGGCCTGGGCAACGACCCCGACCAGTTCGCGCGGCGACGCTACAACGGCGATGCATCGTTCGCAGTGCTGCGGCTCGACGCGACGGTCGAACAGCCGCTGGCGGGCGACTGGCGCCTGAAGGCGCGCGCGGTCGCGCAGCTCGCCGGGCGTCCGCTGCTCGCCTACGAACAGTTCGCGCTGGGCGGCGCGCTCACCGGTCGCGCCTACTACGAATCGGAGTTCCTCGGCGACTACGGCGCGAGCGCGTCGCTCGAGGTCCAGGCGCCGCGCTGGTCCGTGCCGGGCGACCGGGGCGAGTTGCGGCCGCTGATCTTCGCCGACCTCGGCCGCGCGCAGGTGGTCGACCCGCTGCCCGAGCAGCGCGACCGGATGGTGCTCGCCTCGGCGGGCGCCGGGCTGCGACTGACCCTTAAGCCGCGCCTGTCGATGTCGATCGATGCGGGCCGCGCGCTGCGCGACGGCACAACGACCCGGACCGGCGACTGGCGCGTGACCGCGCGGTTCGCCGCCGAATTCTGAAGCGACACCCCGATGCGCGCCACCGTGATCTCCCGCCGCCCCACCGCGCGCCGCGCCCACCGCAGCGCCCGCCCGATCCATCGGCTGCCCCGCGCGATGGGTGCGTGCAGTGTCGCGCTGCTGGCGGCACTCGGCGTGCTGACCGCCGCGCCGGAGGTCCGGGCGCAGGCCCGGCCCTTCCTGCCCGGGACGATCGCGGATCCCGCCACCTGGCGGGGCGCCGCGCCGTCGGGCGCCGTGGTCAACGGCCCGAACGGCCCCGAGCTGACGATCCGGCAGACCACGCCGCGCGCGACGCTCGACTGGCTGCGCTTCGACATCGGCCGCGGCGAGACGGTCCGCTTCGACCAGCAGGGCAACCGCGACTGGGCCGCGCTGAACCGGGTGCTCGATCCCACCGGCAAGCCGAGCGAGATCGCCGGGCGCATGATCGCCGACGGCCAGATCTACCTGATCAACCAGAACGGCATCGTGTTCACGCCGACCGCGCAGGTCGACGTGAACTCGCTGGTCGCCTCGACGCTCGCGATCAACCCGGACGCCTTCCTGCGCGGGTTGCTGTCGGTGAGGCAGGGCACCGCGCAGTTCGAGCTCGGCTCAGGGCGGCCCGACGCGCGGATCGAGGTCCAGGGCATCCGCGGGCCCGACGGCCGCACCCTCGTGCAGGCCGCGACGATCAACGCCCAGGACGGCGGACGGATCTTCCTGCTCGCGGCCAGGGAGGTGGTGAACGCCGGCCGGCTACAGGTCCGCGACGGGCAGGTCATCCTCGCCGCCGGCGAGAAGGTCTACCTGTTCGCGCCCGCCGAGGGCAGCGGCAGCAGCCTGCGGGGCCTCTTCGTCGAGGTCGACGGCGGCGCCACCGCGACCAACCTCGGCGAGATCGTCGCCGCACGCGGCAACGCGACGATGATCGGTCTCGCGGTCAACCAGTCCGGCCGCATCAGCGCCAATTCGGCCGAGGTGGGCAACGGCTCGGTCTGGCTG